>NZ_CP085636.1:5430833-5735000 GCF_027571385.1 Shewanella sp. MTB7
GCGCAGTTTAAGATCAAGAATCGAGTCTGCCTGCAACTCAGATAATTGATAACGAGACATTAATTCAGCTTTGGGGTCTTCTTCATAACGAATAATTTCAATGACTTCATCGATATTCAAGAATGCAATCATCAAAGCATCAAGGATATGGAGTCTGGCTAATATCTTATCCAGTCGATGTTGAACACGACGTGTCACCGTCTGAAAACGATATTCTAGCCATTCAGTCAAGATCTGTAGCAGGCCTTTCACCTGTGGTCGGCCATTTAACCCCAGAATATTAAGGTTAACACGGAAGAACTTTTCTAAATCGGTTGTGGCAAATAGGTGAGCCATTACCTGATCACAGTCAACTCGATTTGAACGAGGAACGACGATCATACGCACCGGATTTTCATGATCCGACTCATCTCTAAGATCGACAACCATAGGCAGCTTCTTAGCCTGCATTTGACCTGCTATCTGCTCTAAAATTTTCCCACTACTCGACTGATGAGGTAAAGCTGTGATCACAATCTCACCATTTTCAATCGTATAAACAGCACGTGCCTTTATCGACCCACGTCCCGTCTCATAAATTTTTACAATATCAGCCGCTGGAGTAATGATCTCTGCCTCAGTCGGATAATCGGGGCCGGGAACAAACTCCATTATTTTGGCTAAATCGGCTTTAGGATTGTCAAGTAGCTCAATGCAAGCAGACACTAGCTCTCGTGTATTATGTGGCGGCACATCGGTAGCCATACCAACAGCAATACCTGTGATACCGTTAAGCAAAATATGCGGTAAACGTGAAGGGAGAACCAAAGGTTCCTTCATAGTACCGTCGAAGTTAACCCCCCAATCTACCGTTCCCTGACCTAACTCACTGAGCAAAATCTCAGAAAATTTAGATAAACGAGCTTCGGTATAACGCATTGCAGCGAAAGATTTCGGATCATCTGGTGCTCCCCAGTTACCTTGACCATCAACCAAGGGGTAACGATAGGAGAATGGCTGAGCCATCAATACCATAGCTTCATAACAGGCACTGTCCCCATGGGGATGGTATTTACCCAGTACATCACCGACTGTACGCGCTGATTTCTTATGCTTAGACTGAGCTGACAATCCCAATTCGCTCATAGCATAGATAATACGACGTTGAACTGGCTTAAGGCCATCACCTATATGTGGCAATGCTCGGTCCATGATGACGTACATGGAGTAGTTTAGGTAAGCATCTTCCGTGAAGCGGCGCATCGACATCTGCTCAACGCCATCTAGACTCAAATCTATCGCATCACTCATTATTCATTATCCTGTTCTGGCTCAGGTTCAATCTCTTCATTAATAGTTTCTTTGTAAAATAAACGATAAATATTGCCTTTCAGATCATCTGAGATGTACATTGCTCCATCAGGAGCTGTTAATAAAGAGTAAGGTCTAGCAACTGGAAACTCTCCATCTAAAAAGCTAATAAGGGTACTGCGTTTTATAATCTTATTATTTTCAATCTCTAACATGACCACTTGGTAACCAATCTTGCTTGAGCGATTCCATGAACCGTTTTCAGCAACAAACATCTGATCATGATATTTTTCAGGAAATTGCTGGCCGCGGTAAAAATGTAGCCCCATTGGAGCGACATGAGCAGGAAGCTCGTAATTAGGCAACGTTATTTTTAAATTCTTAGGTTTTTCATAAGCTGGTTCAATAACTGTTGAAGCATGGAGATAGGGAAAACCATAGTGAGCACCTACCTCTTCAACACGATTAACCTCGTCTGGTGGTAACCTATCTCCCATCCAATCCCTACCTAGATCGGCAAACCACAAACTGTTATCTATTGGGGACCAATCAAAACCGGTAACATTGCGGATCCCCAAAGCGATCTGTTCACTACTGCCAGTCTTGAAATCGATAGCGATAATGCTTCCAAAGGGGTCTTCCGCCTCACAAACATTACAAGGAGCCCCTATGGCGACGTATAAGCGTCCATCGGGACCAAAGTGCAGTGCTCTATGACTTTTCTTTGTCTTGCCGGGTAAGCGATCATAAACCTCTTTACCTCGACCTGGACGCCTTAGTCGGTTTTCAATATCGACAAAACGTATGATTCGCTCCTCCACAGCAGCGTAGAGATCACCATCATGAAAGGCTATCGCTTCTGGATTATCCAGCCCTTTTGCAACAACATAGCGCTTATCAACCCGGCCATCTTGGTTACTATCGACTAATGCGAGTATGGTGCCATTTTTATGGGAACCAACAAACAGTGTACCTTTATCGCCTAACGCCATCTGTTTAGCATCGCCGAGATCAGAGGCATAGAGAGTTAGGCCAAACCCTTTAGATACAGTGATCATCTTAGGTTGTGAAGCAGCCTGTATCGACAGGCTAAAAAGCCCGAAAATACACGCCCAAAACAAGTAGGTCCACCTATGATTCTTTGTCTGATTCAACAACATTATTATTATATAAGCCTAATTCAATATTGATTGGCACAACAAGCGGTCTAAAAATCGGCTAGGTCACCCTTAGTTTCTAACCAAATTTTACGATCTCCAGAACGTTTTTTAGCAAGTAACATATCCATCAAAGCCATCGTATCATCGACATCGTCGATGGTTAACTGAACAAGTCTACGTGTATTGGGATCCATTGTAGTCTCTCTTAATTGCAGCGGATTCATCTCACCTAGTCCTTTAAAGCGAGTAACTTGAACCTTGCCTTTCTTTTTTTCAGCCGCTATACGGTCTAAAATACCCTGCTTTTCTGCTTCATCGAGTGCATAAAATACCTCTTTACCGACGTCAATACGAAACAGTGGCGGCATAGCGACATAAATATGTCCGTGCTCAACCAACACTTTATAATGCTTCATAAATAAGGCGCACAACAGTGTGGCGATATGTAATCCATCGGAGTCCGCATCAGCCAATATACATATTTTACCGTATCTTAGCTCAGAAATATCTTCACAATCAGGATCGCACCCTATCGCGACAGAGATGTTATAAACCTCTTGTGATGCCAACACTTGGCTCGCATCCACTTCCCACGTATTTAAAATCTTACCACGTAGAGGCATGATAGCTTGAAATTCTCTATCTCGAGCTTGTTTTGCACTTCCGCCCGCTGAGTCTCCTTCGACTAAAAAGAGCTCCCCTCGCATCGGATCTTGACCACTACAATCAGTGAGTTTTCCCGGTAGTGCGGGACCTGAAGTAATCTTCTTACGCGCCACTTTTTTAGCTGACTTCAGGCGTTTTTGCGCATTATTAATGCACATATCAGCCAAAGATTCTGCAAGAGAGGTATGAGTATTAAGCCATAGGCTGAAAGAGTCTCTTAGAATACCGGATACAAATGCAGCACACTGTCGACTCGATAATTTCTCTTTTGTCTGACCAGCAAACTGTGGATCTTGCATCTTCACTGATAAGACAAAGCTACATCGATCCCAAATGTCCTCAGGAGTTAACTTAATTCCTCTTGGAATAAGACTACGGAACTCACAAAACTCCCGCATTGAATCCAATAATCCTTGTCTGAAGCCGTTAACATGGGTACCGCCTAATGGCGTTGGGATCAAGTTAACATAACTTTCATTGAGATAATCACCACCTTCAGGCAGCCAAGTAATCGCCCACTCAACCGCTTCATTATTACCTTTCATCGCACCAATAAAGGGGTCTTCCGGTAACATTAACGAATCTTTAGTTGATGCAATCAAATAATCTGTTAATCCACTTTCAAAATACCATTCTGTGGTTTCATCAGTTTGCTTATTAACGAACTTAATCTTTAACCCAGGACATAGAATAGCTTTGGCTCTTAACAGATAAGTCAATTTAGGTATCGAAAAGTTTGCAGAGTCAAAGTAGCTTGGCGTAGGCCAAAAATGTACCCGAGTACCGGTATTTCGTCGACCACAAGTTCCCGTTTCTCTTAGATCTTCAACTTTATCACCATGCTCAAATGCCATATCGTAAACGAGGCCATTTCGACGCACGCTAATTTCAACTCGACTAGACAGGGCGTTTACAACAGAGATACCGACACCATGTAAACCACCAGAGAATTGATAGTTATCATTAGAAAATTTACCGCCAGCATGGAGTTTAGTTAAGATAAGTTCTACACCCGGAATCCCCTCTTCAGGGTGAATATCAACAGGCATACCACGGCCATCATCGATCACCTCGAGAGAGTTATCTTTATGCAAAATAACCTCAATTTTAGTTGCATGCCCCGCCAACGCTTCATCGACACTGTTATCGATAACTTCCTGGCCCAAATGATTGGGACGCGTGGTGTCGGTATACATACCTGGGCGGCGTTTTACAGGATCCAGTCCATTAAGGACTTCAATTGCATTTGAGGTATATTGATTTGTCATGGCACACATATTTTATAGTTATTAAGGCCATGTTGCGGCCCTGAATGGTTATTTGTCAAGAAACAGAAACTGACAGATCCTTGGTAACGTCTTTTCATAGCCAACAAAGCTATGGTCACCACCTGCTTCAAGCAAGATTTGGCAGCAATGATATTTCTGAACGGCTTGTCGATAATCGAGTACTTCATCACCCGACTGCAGTAACACTAAAAAGCGATCAGGATTTAGGATCACTTGGGTATTAAATTCTTTTACATCATCTTTATGCTGAGGTATCACGTGGTAATGTTCATCGATATAAGGATTATATTGGGGTCCTATAAACTCGTCGAACAGCTCAAATGGTTTCACTGCGGGATTGATCAGTACACCTCGCCCACCGTACTTCTCAACTAAATAACTGACATAATAACCACCAAGAGATGAGCCAATAAAGGTCAGTGCCTCGCCTTTTATTAATGCCGACTCAACAATCGAAGATAGCAAGATCATACCATCTGTGGGGTCAGAAGGTAATTGAGGCTGATGGAAAATGATATCGGGATAACATTCAGCCATAAACTGAGCAGTTACGACTCCCTTTTCTGATAATGGGGAACTGTTAAACCCATGTATATAGAGCAGCATAATCCCCCGTACATAAGATTAAGCGAACTATAATCTTAAGGTTTTAATTGAACTTTAAAAATTCACAAAAGGAAAGATGGAATGCTAACACTTGCTTGGATTTCTACCAAGCAACATAGGTAAATTAAGTCACCCCAAACGATTAAATTTATTGCAAAGCGGCGTAAAATAGCATTAGTTCAAAACCTCTAATAACCGTTAGCGCTTTTATCCGGTGAAAAAAGCTCACCTGGTACCCGATAAATATTGGTTAAGATACTGCCATCAGCTTTAAGCTCAAGTAGTCTATAGCCAGGCTGAAGCGCATCCAAGGCAAAATAGGAAGATTTAGGTTTAAACTGGATACAGGTCGATGGTGTGGCCATAAGCTGTATTGGGCCATAATGACCAGAATATTGCAGATCTATCTGCTGGTGCACATGCCCCCATAGCAAGCCTTTAACCTGTGGAAGCATAGCGACCTGCTCAAGAAACTCACTTCCATTACTCATCCAATGCTGATCCAACCAAGCACAATTGACCAAAATGGGATTATGGTGCATCACCAGTAAAATATGACGTTCAGGTTGATCCTCGGCAGCAGCTTTTATCAGCTCAAGCTCAGATTCAGACATATAGCCGCCAGGTTTACCATGAACCGTAGAGTCCAGCATAATAATTTGCCAGCTTCCGGCTAAGATACGCCTCTTGCCAAAAATTTTCGGCCCCTGCATATTCAAGCGCATAATCCGAGGATCATCATGATTACCAGGTAGATAATGACAGGGCAGACCGAGATGTGAAATCGCTTTGACAAAGTTATGATACGACGCTGCAGAATAATCTTGACTGATATCTCCTGATGCCAACATAAAATCAATAGGATAACTAACTGCATCGATGGTATTCAGAACAGCTTGCAAACTTAGAGCTGTATTAACACCTAATAGCTGTGCATCATGATCGGCAAACAGATGTGGATCCGTAACTTGTACGATCTTCACGCTGGTTTCAACATCAATGGAATAAGAGATAGCCTCTTCTAACACATTCTAACCCTAAGATTCTGACAGACAAATGGGACTCATATGGCCACCTATCTTTAATAACTCTTCCAAAAAAGCATTCACTTGATACTTTTCGTCTCGATGGTACATACGTATATTTGGATAATCATATACTGGACTTAACTGAGAAATCTGTCGACTAGTTAACACTTCAGCTAATTTAGCATCATGATAAACACGAACAGAGACACAAGGTGCATGGATATAGTCAGATTTACCTACGCCCCGCGAGATCTCAATCAGCTGGGTATAGTTAGTATTCTCAATTAATCGAACGCTCAAACAGCCCATTTTATCTTCAACTAGCCAAGTATCACCTTGATGAGTCTCCATAGGTAGCCATTTTAAGATATGAAAATAGTTTCGCCCACAAAGAGCTAAAAACTTATTGATATCGGGTTGGTACCTCTTATGGTTCAAATGACTCTTAAGAGGATTAGCCATCTTGCTCACTCACAATCTCCTATTCCCAAAAAGTTATCAGGGTTATTCATGTAAATTTAGATAATTTAACTCAAGCCATTGCAGCCCAATGACGGTCGATGCATTATTGATTATACCATCTTTAACTAAAGTAAAAGCTTCTACACGACTCATAACGTGCACCTGTATATCCTCATTTTCGTCATCGAGTCCATGAACACCATTCGCTAAACTTGCGTCCACTTCAGCCCAAAAAAAATCAAATTTCTCACTTGTCCCGCCCGGACTGGCAAAGTAACTAGAGATAAAGTTCACTTGTTTAGCGTTAAGTCCGGACTCCTCTAGTAGCTCCCTGTGAGCAACATCTATCGCCAACTCTCCGGGCTCGATCATTCCTGCCACTAACTCAAACAGCCAGGGTGTTTGCCCTGAGTGAATAACAGGAATACGGATCTGCTCAATCAAGATCACCTGATCTGTCTTAGGATCATAGGGCAACACTACAACGGCATTGCCTCGCTCAAACACTTCTCGTCTAACTTCTCCGCTCCAACCACCTTTGAATAATTTATGCTTAAATCGATATTCATCCATGGTAAAAAAGCCATTAAATACGTTCTTAACTTCCAATAATTCGATATCTTGACGATTGAATCTTTGCTTCATTCCCATCCCTCTATTTATTCAGTCCTACAACAAGTCTGAACGAAAAATAATAAAAGACACCTAGAACACTAGAGTAACGTCAAATTAGAGAGAAAAAACATAATTATCATCAAAAAATGTTACACTTCCAAGTTGACTTAAAAACAGATAATTTCTTAATATCTACCTTTAAAAGATTATCACCATTAAGTTTAGATGTATCGGGAAGCGTCGGGAAGCGCAAACCACCTCTCATTTATATGTGAGGTTTCATTTAGCTCTAAGCAGTTAATTTGCTCCTCCAGTGGAGGATTTTGTCTAAAAAAGGACAACTAATGAAATTCAAGATCCGAACGATATGTGCAGCCCTAACGCTTGCAGCAACGACGTCAGCGGTTCAGGCCGACGATTTATTGCAGATATATCAACAAGCCTTAACCAATGACCCTATCGTACTGCAAGCACAGGCTCAACGTGATTCCTTATATGAAAAGATTGAAGAAAATCGCGCACCTCTACTGCCAACCATTAGTGCAAGTGTCGGTTACAATAAAAATTGGCATAATGAAGACACCGTAGAGAATACCAACGCAAGTGGTCTCAATGCAGGTGTGAGCCTTAACCAAGTGATTTACGATCATAGTGCTTGGGTTGGCTTAAGCTTAGCGGAGCTTGCAGCTTCTCAGGCTGATTCTATCTATGCTTCAGCGCTGCAAACCTTAATTATCCGTGTTACTGATGCTTACTTTGCCGTGCTTTCAGCTAAAGATGACTTCGAATTTGAAGGCGCAGAGAATAATGCGATTGGACGTCAACTAGAGCAAACAAAACAACGCTTTGCCGTCGGTTTAACGGCTATTACCGATGTGCATGAGGCTCAGGCTCGATATGATTTATCTCGAGCATCTGTAATTTTAGCTCAAAATCAACTGATCAATAGTTATGAAGCTTTACGTGAAATAACGGGAATTGATTATCAAAAAATCGACATATTAAATACCAATCGTTTCTCTGCTGTGCTTCCAACACCAGCATCGTCGAGTGATTGGGTTAAAATAGCCGAAACTAATAGTGTTGACTTAATGACAACTCGTATTGGTAAAAACATCGCTAATGAGAGCATCTCTCTTTATAAAGCTGGTCACATGCCTTCTTTGAGCTTAAATGCAGGTTATACCACTAACATTGAGCAGAGAAAAAATAGTAACTCTCAAAATGAATTTGATGATGCCAATATAGGTTTGACACTGAGTGTCCCAATTTTTCAAGGCTTTAAAGTCAGTTCTCAAGTCGGTCAAGCTCAATATCAATATGTTGAAGCAAGTGAGAAGATGGAACAGACCTACCGTAAAGTCATTAAAGATATACGTAACAACTTTAATGATGTAGGAGCTTCTATCAGTTCAATAACGGCTTATGAGCAGTCAGTTGTTTCATCAGAAAGTGCACTAAGTGCAACTCAAGCAGGTTTTGAAGTTGGTACCCGTACGATAGTTGATGTGCTAAACCGTACTCGTGATCTTTATAACTCGAAGCGTCAGCTATCAGATGCACGATACAGTTATATAAAATCAATTCTAGCGTTGAAACAAGCTGCTGGAACGCTGAACGAAGATGATGTTATTGATATCAATAATGGATTGATAGCACAAACGGTTAATCCATAATCCGCTCAATATAAGCTTGGCTTTTACAGTAAGCGATACCAACCGGTATAAAAAAACCGCCAGCTAGTTAAATTAGCTGACGGTTTTTTTTATGGCTCTTAACAACTAGGTGCTAACGCACTAGAAAGCCAGTTCAACACCAGCAAAGTAACCATTAAACTGAGAGTTGGTACTCACGCCATCAAAGTCGTTCACGTCGAAGTTAAAGTCACGGTAACCGACACGAACCTTAGTATCGAGGGCCACACCATCAAACTGCCAGCCTAGACCGACAGAGTAATCGTACACACTCGTTTCATCGACACCGACCATAACTTCTGCAAAGCCGTATAGACCAAGGCCTGGAATGCCCACTTGCGCATCGGCGTATGCCATCACAACACCACTATCAAGATCCTTCTCTGACGATATACGGCCTTGAGTATCGGTGTGATTGACGCGCAACGAACCATTCATCTTCTTATAGGCAGCACCTAAGTCCAATGCAACCAAATCATTGTCTAGCAGCTCATAGTAAAGAACGAAATCTGTATTGCTTAGATTAGTACTGGTGTTTACATCACCGGTAAAGGTTTCTCCACCAAAATCAAAACTGTCCACGGTAGCACTGCCGTTACTGTCTAGACGGTTCTCTCTAATTTTAACATTAGGAATAAGTGGAATTGGATGCTCAATGGCAACCCAGAAACTGCCTTGTGATGAAGAGCTGTAATTAAAATCTTGCTGTGCTTGGCCATTCTCAGCAAAGGTACCACTGGTATCAGCTTGCCAATAATCACCACCCACTTTAAACCCAACAAGTGTAGCAGCCTGTGCTGAGGTGATAGCGAAAGAACCTAATAGCGCACATGCTAAAATTGTTTTTTTCATTTTGTAATTAACCTTTCGTTAATAAGTTATTTAAATCAATAACCGCAGCATTAGCGCGGGAAATATAGTTGGCCATCACTAATGAGTGATTAGCCACAAGGCCAAAGCCAGAGCCATTTAACACAATTGGACTCCAAACTGCTTGCTGTGTTTCTTCCAGTTCACGAATAATCTGCTGTAAACTGACTCCTGCATTCTTCTTTTGCAATACATCGGCAAAATCGACTTCAATCGCTTTCATAAAATTGAGTAATGCCCAACTGGCTCCACGCGTCTCATAGAAAACATCATCAATTTGCCACCAACTGGTTTTAATCTGCCTGCTGCCAAGATTAGGAGTGGATTGTGTTGCTTCACTATCGCCCGCAAGATCGGTATTTAAACGATCTTGTCCAACACTCGCAGACAGACGCTGAGACATGCTGCCTAGACGTTTTTGAACCTCTTTAAGCCACTCGTTTAAGTTATCTGCACGGGCATAAAACTGCGCGTCTCGATTATTAACATCGGCAATTTTAGCCCGATAGACTTTAAGCAACTTAATGGCTTCTTTATACTCGCCTTCTGCACTGGGCACTAACCAACTCGTGTGCTCAATATTGAGTTTAGAATGTGCGGCAAGTAGATCCTTATCTGCTGTAGATTGAGATTGAGAACGACTGAACTCTTTACGCATAATTAAGGCAAGATCTCTCGCTTGCTCCAAAGCCCCAAATTCAAATGCCGGCATATTATCCAGAAAGATAGAAGGAGGTAAAATATCATTAGATAACCAGCCACCGTTCTTACCTAATAAAGTCTCCATGGTTAATATTAATGAGGTTGTAGTAGCATAACCAACCACCTCACTGCCGTTTGCGACAATTAACTCTTGGGACTCAATGACATCTGGCTCGATGCTCGCCCAAACACTGACAAAATAACCGATTAAAAGTATAAATACGGCAATGCCAGCACCTTTTTTCCATGTCATTTGCATCTGTTATGCTCCTTTGTATTCCAAATTTAATTAATGATGATGCTCATGGCCATCCATTTTAGCCATACCTTGCTTACTTACCTTTAAGCTAATCGGTAACTTGCTGCCATCATCAAACTTTAACATTAAGTCTACACTCTCCCCAGAGACCAGCGGCTGGTTTAACCCTAATAACATCACGTGCTCACCAGATTCACTCAAGGTTAATCTGCCATGTTCAGGGATCTCAAAATTTGGCACCTGCCGCATCTTAACCATCCCATCCTCCTCCAATACCGTATGTAACTGCGCTTCGTTGGCAAAGGCAACTTCAACGCCAATCAAATTCACACTAGAACCGTGATTCATCAGAGTAAAATAAGCCGCACTATTGGGAACGTTCGGGGGCATAGCCCTGACATACCCATCGACAAACATAACACTAGCCAGAGAAGAGCAAGATATCGACATCAAAATGAACAAATTAAACACTTGTTTGAATATCTGTTTCAATGTATTAAACTCCATTTAACCCCATTCGTCTAAGAGGATATAACGACATGAGTACAATTCAGGTTCAGGATGAGCAAGGCGTTAGAATAATTACTATTAATCGCCCAGAAAAACGTAATGCACTCAGCCTCGAGATGTATACGAGTCTCACAGAATACCTTATCCTAGGTGAGTCAGACAACGCAATTCATGCCTTTTTAATCAGAGGCCAAGCAGAATGTTTCACCTCCGGCAATGATGTTGCTGACTTTTTAACAAATAGTAACTTAGACGCAGAACATCCTGCTTTTCGATTTCTGTTTACTCTGCTTGATCTAACTAAGCCTATTGTTGCAGCAGTAACAGGTGCTGCCGTTGGTATCGGAACAACCTTATTACTCCATTGTGATCTGGTTTATGCTGCCCCATCTGCAAAATTCCAACTACCTTTTATTAACTTAGCTCTTGTACCTGAAGCGGGAGCAAGTTTGTTACTTCCTCAACTTGTTGGCTTACAAAAAGCATCTGAGCTTATACTCCTCGGTGAGAGTTTCGATGCCCAAACCGCAAAATCACTCAATATTATTAATGAGCTAATATCAAATGAGATGATATTTGAACACGCACTATCGAAAGCGGTAAAACTTGCCAGCCAGCCCCCACAGGCCCTGCAAGCAACGCGGGCTCTGCTTAGACCTAATAAAGAGAACGTTAGAGAGCAGATGATGATGGAGCTTAAAGAGTTTGAAATAAGATTAAGAAGTGATGAAGCTAAGATGCGGTTTCAAGCTTTTTTGAAGAAATAAATCAGCAACAAAAATAGTTAAGCTAGTCTATTTGGCTAGCTTGGCTTACACCCCAAGTTGCAATCAAGAGCAGTAACACTGGCCACAGAAGTGAAAACCCAGCAAAAATCATGATTAACGCGGCTGTAATACACAGCGAAGAAACGAGAGCGATAAAGCTAAACGCTAATGTTAACCACAGTATTACCAACAATAAAACCACGCCAGTAACAACAATATTCCACACATTCTCACTCATCCAGAATACAGGTTCGGAGCTTAAAACGGCTCCTGTGAAAAGTTGGGCTGTTCCCCAAGTCTGTACCGCCGCAATCAAAATACTTACAGCCAAAATGACGATACTGAATCCAACAAATAGATTCAAAACTCTTTTTTTTGCGAATTTTCGTTTAAACATCAAAATCGGTACGCTCGTATAGACAGTACTCTACACTCGATTTATTGCGTTTATTATCAGTAACCACTTTTTTGCCACTTAGGTAATACTAAGGCCAGTACAAAATAGACCAATAGTCCCAAACCTGGATTCATCACTACCGCTAAAGCCCACACGACTCGAGTCCACAAACAAGACCAAGCAAATTTGTCGGCCATCATAGCTGCAACACCACAAACCAAACTATCAGGCTGTTTCATCCGGGATATATACCCACTTAGTGAATCTAAACTACTCATAAACATCTCCTTTTTCCCTCAAGAATAAATGACTTTTCAAACCTAATTGCCAGTCTTAAATTTTGTGCCAGTTAAACCTGATACAATTAACGCGCAAAGCGCAAAACTCAATACAGGTATGAATAACAAAGCTGCTATTTGCGAAGTAAATAACATCATTATTTTTCAACCATGGCACTCGTCATTACCGCTTCTTTCGGCTCTTGAACAAGTTGATTCGCTTCATAAGCTTCATTACGATCGAACATGCTTGATGAAAGTTGTGCCTGCAATGACATGCTTAACTCTCTTTGGGCCAACTGCATCATACCTTGCATTTGTGTAGCGATATTTTGCTCAATGTTACTGGTTAAATCAGTTGGAATAAGTGTATCGGCATTGGCTGTTGCTGTTGCTCCCATTAAAACCGCAATGACTAGAGATGTTTTTGCTATTTTACTGATAGTTGAATTAAACATGATTCTTTCCTTTCTATGGTTTAGATAATTTGTAGAGTGATTAACCCTTTGACATAGAAAGTATTGCGAGTAGCGTGCCAACTATTTGCAAACATAATAAACAGCTGATTAATAATAGGTTATTACTTAATCATTACATGTGAGAGACGAATACATAGCTGGAGTTGATAAGCTTTTAGTAAATTTCACCATCGGCAGGTTAAAATTACTAACGATAAATACATTGAGGTAAAAATAGATCCGTTATAACTAAAAAACCGCCATAAAGACGGTTTCTAAAATGATGGAAATGCCTATATATTCATATTTTTTCTTGCTTGTTCAATGACTTCTATTCCTGAATCTGGTTTGTGAGCATTTTCGCTAATGTAGCGTCTCCAGATCCGTGAGCCCACCTCGTTCTGGAATAATCCCGTCATATGACGAGTAATATGATTCAAGCGACCACCGGCTTGTAGATGTTTCTCTATATAAGGAATAAACTTCTCTAAAACAGCATCTCGACTTAAAACAGGTTTTTCAATGCCACAGAGTTGTTGATCGATCTCTGCCAGCATATAAGGATTCTGATACGCTTCACGACCGACCATTACACCGTCCAATTTCGTGAGATGTGCCTTGCACTCTTCCAACGACTTAATCCCCCCATTAATTGAAATACTTAACTCAGGATAGTCCCTCTTCAGACGATATACTCTCTCGTAATCGAGTGGTGGGATCTCACGATTCTCCTTTGGACTTAATCCCTGCAACCACGCTTTTCTAGCATGAATGATAAAGGCATCACAGCCAGAATCTCTAACTGTTTCAATAAATTCGATTAAAAACTCATAGCTATCTTGATCGTCGATACCAATACGTGTTTTTACCGTGATTGGAATATCAGCAACCGCTCGCATCGCTGTCACGCATTCAGCCACAAGTGCAGGCTCAGCCATTAAGCAGGCACCAAAACGTCCACTCTGCACTCGATCAGAAGGGCAGCCTACGTTCAAATTTATCTCATCATAACCACGTTCGAACGCAAGCTTGGCACACACAGCAAGATCATGTGCATTTGAGCCTCCTAGTTGTAGTGCTAATGGATGCTCCTCATCGTTGTAAGCCAGGTAATCTCCTTTACCATGAATAATTGCACCAGTCGTTACCATCTCGGTGTAGAGCAATAATTCTGATGACATCAGGCGAGCCAGATAACGATAATGACGATCGGTCCAATCGAGCATAGGCGCAATTGAGAAGGTTCTATTTAGTGGTTTCATTGGTGTTGCTGGCTTACAGCCTAATTTACTTGATGGTATCATTTATTCTGAGTTGCCCTGAATTGCCTGTAATTTCGTCGAGTTTCGTTGTATGGTGTCCCATATGGGCCCCTCAATGGGGTAGGACGATTTGGCGAAATTCACTGATATGGCATCTTTTACAATAGAGAAACGAGCAAAAGCAAGCGGCGAGTTTAGTTACCGTTGTACTGTGCGCGTCAAAGAATCTGGCGAAATTATACATCGTGAGTCAAAAACTTTCAGTAAAAAAGAAGTCGCTCGCACCTGGGGGAAAACTCGATGTGATGCAATTGAGCATCATGGGGCACTCAATAAACACAAAGTGGTGCCCCTTGGGGCCCTATTAAACTTATACTTTGAAGATCATGACTTGTGGAATAAAACGGGCCGAACAAAACGCTATGTCATTAAAATGCTTATTGACTGTGATATCTGCAAAATTAAAAGCGACTCTTTGAAAACCAGTGATCTCATTGAGCACTGTAAAAATAGACGGGCAGCGGGTGCAGGCCCTGCAACTATTTATCACGACATCGCTTATCTTCGCAGTGTAATGAAAAAGGCTTTACCCGTTTGGGATATTACAGCCAACTATCAAATTTTTGAAGATGCAGTCCCCGTTCTCATCGAAATGGGTTTAGTCGGGAAAAGTCAAAAACGTACACGCCGCCCTACTGAGAACGAGCTAGACAAACTTAAAGATGGCCTGCAAGCAAGAATGGATTATCGCCCCAATGGCATTACTCGGATCCCTTTTATCGATATCTTGGATTTTAGTATCCTAACTTGCATGCGGATTGGTGAGGTCTGTAAATTACGCTGGGAAGATTTAAACCAAGATCATAAAACCATTTTAGTTCGTGATAGAAAAGACCCAAGGAAAAAAGCCGGTAATCACATGATTGTGCCTTTGCTTGCTGGCTCATTTGATATTGCTAAGCGTCAAGCTGAGAATGACGTTTTTATATTTCCCTACAACCCTAAATCTGTAACCGCTGGTTTTCAGCGTGTACGTAACGAACTTGGCATAGAAGATCTTCGCTATCACGATTTGAGAAGAGAAGGAGCAAGCCGATTATTTGAAAAGGGTTACTCTATCGAAGAAGTGGCTCAAGTAACTGGTCATAGGAACTTAAACATACTCTGGCAGGTTTACACCCAGCTGTTCCCGCACAAACTACATGATAAATTTGCTAATTAATCATGTAGGCTTTTGAGACTTGGGTTTGAGCCCCGATTACTCCACCAATAACTAAGAAAGGCTAACCTTAACAATCTATACTTTTACATTAATTTCAATACATTATGAATTAGCCACCTTCCTTTAGAACAGCTGAGCCCCTCTTTTTACTAACTCACAGTCACACTTCAATGGCGTAAAAATGCCTCAATGGTGACAGCAAAATTATAGCGCGCCGTTTGACGCGTTGAATCCCTACTATTGATTCAGCCTAAAGTTATCACTCTAAGCCATTTTTGCCCCAAAGTTAGCTAACCTTCTAATGACGATTGATTACATTTACGGCTCTTCTCCGCTTAGGTGAGTCTATTCATATCAAAGATCATAAATAACATTATTATTTACAACACTTTCTTATTTGTTAATAAGCGAATATACCTTGTCATCATTATCATCAGCCCTATTTAGCTTTAAAGGCCAATGTGTGAAGTCTTTTTCTATAGAGAAAGGCTCTCAGTCAGTTCTTGTGCGATGCAGCCGAGATCGACGGTTTAAGGTTAAAGAGCCAAGAACTAAAAGGCTTTGTACAGTCGATCACTATGTAAGAAGACAGGGACACGATCTACCTGTTAGTGGGCGTCCCTGTAGTATCGAAGTTGAACTCGCTCAGACCAAAGACAAAAACGGCAGAAGGTTAATTGAGGCTACAGAATACGTTGCAAAAGGAGCGCAATATACCGTTCGATTCTGTCAGTTCATCAGTGGGTTGTGCCGGCACATGAGCATTCACGCAGTCTCTCAACATCTAGGTATTCGTTGGGAGACGGTAAAAAACATTGATGAGGAATATCTCCATTCAACCCTGCCAGGCCTAGAGCCCGAGAAGCTTACCAACTTAATCCACATTGGCGTTGATGAGGTCGCCAGAGCTAAAAGGCATGACTACATGACCGTTGTATACGATTTGGTTTCTGGTCATTTAATTTGGGTCGAGCACGGTAAAAAAGCCACTATCCTTATTTCGTTCTTCGAGCAACTATCAACAGCGACGAGAGACGGCATTAAAGCGGTTTCAATGGATATGGGTCAACCTTATCAATCGGCAGTAAGGAAAATGCTGCCTAACGCCGATATCGTCTTCGACCGATTTCATGTGATGCAAAACTACTGCTTACTCATCAAGAAAGAACGCGCCAAAGTCTTTCGAAATAGTTCTCATGATGCTCGAGCGCGAGGTCTATCAAGATCACCGGGTGACGATCTACTGTGGTGCGAAGTTTGACGCTAAGAAGAATATCCTGCCACCCGTAGGCTTTATGACTACCAAACACGTCAAGCGATCTAAACGAGTTGAATGGGAGCATGTGGTCCCAGCGGAAAACTTTGGTCGCTCTTTTAGTGAATGGCGCGATGGCCACGCCAGTTGCGTTAATAGCAAAGGTAAATCATTTAAAGGCCGTAAGTGCGCCAGTAAAATGAATACTGAATACCGCTACATGCAATCAGATATACACAATCTTTTCCCCGCAATTGGTGCTGTAAACGCGATGCGTAGTAACTATAACTTCACCATGTTGCCAGCTGTTAAATCCGAGTTTGGTAGCTGTGATATGCGGATCGATAACAGAAAGGCTCAGCCACCGGTTACCGCTCGCGGACGTATAGCCAGAACTTACATGTATATGGACCTCACATATCCAAAGTACAAAATGAGTAAACAGCAACGCCAACTGATGCAAGCCTGGGACAGACAAGATCCTGTTTCAGCATGGGAGTGTAAGCGATCTAAACGTGTCGAGAAGAAACAAGGCAACCCTAATCCTGTTGTAGTTAGCCGGTGTAAAACCGCAGGTTTGTAGAATACACCGTCGACTCACGGCTTTAATGCATTACAAATGTAATACATTAATTTTGGAGCGTAACCTAGTTTATAATTAACAAAGGTTAGTACTATGTCGTTGGGTTATTGTGATAGGTCTGGTTTATCACTATAAATATCTTCAATATTAACATTTTCAATAATTTTTTCTTTAGAGTAAGTCAGTAATTCAATTCCAATTGTTTTACTATCCTTTAACCATAACTTAGCATCAGCCACATTTTCAAAGGTTTTAATCACTGAGCTCCTTCTAAAAAATATATAGCATTTCTCGGACACCTCTAAGTTGACAAAGCTTGTTGGTGAGAAAGCACCTCCATCGTACGGTACAATTAGTATATCTGTAGAGGGGGTTAGTTTAATAAGTGAAATATAACGTTTAGTATCAAAATTCCATCCAAGTGTTTGATAAACAATGAAACAGATGAGGAATAAAATAATTAAACTAGCATTTCTCTTTTTGGATAATAGAGCTATACCTATTATAATTATACATAAGCATGCGGTTGAATATATTAAATCATATAACTTATATTTTTCAGAGTAAAACCAAGAGTATTCAAGGTTACTCAAGGATAGTAGGGTACCAATTAATACTGGTAACAACACAAGTAAAAAACCTAGATATTTCTTAATCATATAATCTCATGCTAAAAAAATCGAGTTGACTGTATTGTAACAGGCAACTCGCTTTTGTTATATTTTCTAGTTAGGTTGTTGTGCCGGTAAATCAGTAATTCTCACTGAGCCACCTCCACCCCCACCACAACTTCCGTAGCAACTTGAAGCACCAATGAAAGAACCACTGCTTCCCCAGCCGCCAGAGTAACTTCCTTCACCGCCCCCGCCACCAGAACTATTGTCATCTGAATCATCTGAATCGCAAGAGTCAGAATTAGAGTCGGAATCAGGATCATTTTCATAAACATCTTTAGAATAGCTATGCCCACCTTCAATAGGGGCTGCATCGTCAAGATTATCACCTTCCCCTGTTCTAATTGCATGTACGATATTTGAGGCTAGCCTACTAACATCACCAGCATCGGGGTGGTTTGTATTATCGTAGTTTTGCCATTGTTGCACTATAGCTCCAGCAGTTAAAGCTTCCTGTCTATTAAACCCCATTTGAGCAGCAGCTGCACCATAAAACCAATTACCGAACTCCTGAGAAGACATATAATTAGGATTATTTTTAAGGTCATATTTACGATGAGGAGCAAACATAGATGCCATTACACTTGCTCTCACTGCTAGTCCCCCATCCGGAAGTCTAGATGCTGCCACACCAGCTCTGTCAAATTGCTTTAGGTGCTTGTTAGTATTAAAATTTTCAGGCTTTCCTGCAGGTGATTCTTGTTCGGGTGTACAAGAAGCATGTACTACACCACTTCCAAATAATAGGGGTATTAATATTGCTAATTTAAGGTTCTTCACAATATCTATCCCCCCTTCTACAACGTCTTTCATCTTCCCTAGGAGGAGGTGGAGGCGTGTAAACTACTTCACCATCAGCAAAGTCTATTATTACTTGAGCCGTACTATCTACCATTAGAAAAGATATCGTTAAATTCTTATTCGAATTAAGGTAAGAGGTAGGTATTATTTTAACAGCCAAATTCTTATTTGTAGTATTGGACTGAACCGCATTTCCTCCATCTATAGCTGAATTATATTCAGCTATATAGGAAGAAGTTCCACCTTCGTTTAAATCAAACAATGTTATTTTGTTTTTTACATTGTCACCTGAATAAGCTAGCAATTGTACAGGTGTATTTTGTGGGATATTGCTTAGTGAAAAGCAATTGTCATAGCTTTCACTTCTTTTAAGCTCCATTTCTAAGGTTGTATTTTCTTCCAGTGAAACACATTCAATAGTATCCGCAAACGAACTAAAACATACTGAACTTAACATCAGTCCTAGTATAAATTTTTTTGACATACTTCTAATCTCCCTTTTATTTTATCCTGCTGGTTGAATCTACTGTTAAAATGGTTAATCAGTCAATGAGTGATTTGTTTTTTGCTTAAAACCAGCTTTTTGAGCTTTAGTTTTCTACTTAAATGGTACTTTCGACTTAGATTTATTGGTGGCGTAAATTAATCAGTGATATTTAATTAAATCGAATATTTCTTTAATCCACTGAGTTTTAAAACCACTGTTCATTTCCCTTGTCCTACCAACGATACAACAGTGATAACCACCGCTGTTTCAAATGTGATGTCTCAGCTCTATCGTCCTGGCGTTCGTTACTACCGGATCGGTGTTGGCTTGATTGATTTAGCCAGTACTCATAACGCTCAGTTAGATCTATTTAACCAATCAAAATCTAACCCCGCACTTATGCGTGTTTATGATGACCTTAACCAGCGTTATGGTACCGATACTGTATTTTTAGCTGCTCAAGGAACTGAGCAGAAATGGACCATGAGAAGGGACCTACTGACTCCACAGTACACCACCAATTGGCATAGCCTCCCACAGATCAAGTGCTGAAAACTCTAGTGGGTAACTAGGTTATGCCCCAAAGTTGGCTAGCCTTCGAATGAAGACTGATTACATTTTATGATCTGGTTCATTTGAATTTTTGGTATTGGGTGAGTTCTTGAAGGTCTGCCCTTCATTGTGATCTATCGCTTGCAGCGTGCTTACGTGCAAGTAATCTCTCGGTACGCTGTAAACCCATCCATGGGCGCTCTACGATTTCATCCCTGAAATCGAAGTCCTCGAGCTCACTTACACCTGTTCATAAGTCTCTTCGATTCGGCCTTTTCGCTGGGGTGCGTAACACATTTCTGCCCCTTTATGTGTTATCTCCTGTAATTTGTCCTATGCAGCACTGACCTCTTTGTAATACTTTTTCTCATCAGTCGGAAAGGTATGGGTTCCGTCTAGCTAGCGACAACCTTTTAGTTAACCAGTGCTTGTATTTTATACAGTAGTATTGGTTTTGTGCGGTTTATCTCTCAATTATGCGCAATCAGTTCACGGTTTGCTATTGAGTGAAAAGAAAAAGAGGCGTAAATTCAGTTAGATGAAAGTGTGCGTTCATGAAAAGTTCAGATAACCGGAAAGCAAAGTGTGCGACTCACTTTTCTCCCTAGGTGTATTGGATACAATCTTGAGCGTAAATGTTTAATAATCTGTTATTAATGAATTTTTCAAACTTTTTACTGTGCACGCTTTCTCAACATGGCTTGGCAAAACGCGCAAGCCGTATATACAAATGTTATGTGCAAAGTCTGATATGAAGATAATCGACATATTTAAATGGATTTTATGGCTTCCAGTGCTGGCTATAGGAGCGTTGATCGCTTTCTTTTTACAGCTACTAGAAAAGAGAATTGAACGAAGCTTCGAAGAAGTTGAAAATGTATTGCTGGAAATGGAATCGGGAGTTGTTAGCGAAGATCTATGGGACGATTTCTTAAGTGTACCAATTTTCAATAAACAACTTGATAAAATACGAGAGAAAGTAGAGGTTCTTTGGGCGTACGATGATTTTCAAACTAAAAATGACGATGGTTACTACGTTCTTAACGAAAAGGGATTATCTGATATCAGGGAAATAATAAATGAGCTTAGAAATACATAACAAACAAATCATGTCGCAGCAAAGCTGCTGGAACCTCCGTTTCGGCGCTTCGCGCCTACACTGCGACCCCATATTTGGGCGTTATACGTATAGGTGAAAATGTCAGACTATAGATGGGGGCTGCTTGGCTTGCGGTAAAGGTAACTCTGCACAAGAAAAGTATTGTGAATTTTGTGGGGCAAGTTCTACTGCAACAAGTTGGGAATTAGAAGCCCATGAATTTGTGATGAATCATCTTAAAAATAACGGTGAAGAATCCAAATGTAGTTCATGTGGTTGTACACCTCATAGAGTTAAATTTAGCGAAGACCCTTTTGTATATTTTGAATCTCGTCAGAGACCATTAATCAGAACTATGTTTGTGATCTCAACTTGCATTTCCTGCAAACTAGAGGTTAAAACAGAATATGCTGTACCAACGTTTCGAAAACTTTATCGTTGGGTTGCTGGTAAAGACATAGAAAATGAATGGTGGCTTAAAAAATAAATACGTATAATCGGGTAGCCGGAGGTGTCTAGCCTCCAGCCCCACACCACCCTGCATGCGGCTCCGCACACGACTAAATGGATTTATGAGGTAGGGCGAAGCAGGATGCCAGAGCCGAGGGCGGTTCATTTAGAACGCCTAGCCTAAACTTTCTGGTTAGGGTAATGAACTGCGATCCATCCATCTCTTAGTGAATATAATCCTGCTTTCTTAAGATAGTCATTAGTAATGATAATGTGAGTCGCATAGTTTAGAGCCTTAGCACTAACACACTATGTCCAGGAACGTTTTAGACCGATCGCCTTAAAACGTTTTTGCCCCTTTATGAGTCATTGGCGATATGTAGCGCAGATTTTCAACAAAGCAATTGACCTACTTTTACTAATCCATAAATGGCACTTACTGATCACTTTCGGTAGACATCTATATCAATGCGCACATTTTTGATTAAGTATGCTCGTTCTATCAACAACACTCTGCTAGAGTGCTTATGAATCAATGGCTTTGCTAAAGCACGGCTTAGATGATTGGTATAATAAATGTGCATGCGTGTTTTGAGAAATACGCGAAATGCGAACTATACAATGATTCAGTGTATAAGGAAGTATCGTGCAAGTAGTAGATATCAGGGAATATGAAGAAGAGTTTGTTCTGCACTTTGGGGGCGAACGAAAAAAAATAAATGCTTATACATTAGCATCTACGTTAGTTTCACTTGCTGATGCTATTAAAGAAGCCAGTTCAATTATTAATCCTGGCTATGAAGTCGAAGTTTTGGTGGAGGCTTTTGGAGAAGGAAGTTTCCGAGCTAAAGTTAAAACTGCATACAAAGGTCTTCAAAATTTATTCAACTCTAACCGTTTAGAAGCGATTGCTATTGGAATAATCACTTCTTTTATTTACCAACACACCTTAGCCCCAGACACTGAAGTTAAAGTTATAGTTAACGATACTCAAGTAATTATCCAACAGGGTGATAAACAAATTATTGTGCCTAAAACGGTTTATGAGGCACAGAAAGAAGTAGAGAAATCTGAAAAGTTCAGAACTAGTATATCCAAAACTTTTGAGGCTGTTGAGAAAGATAATAATATAACTAGTTTTGGATTCACTAAAAATATTGATGACAAAACTCCCGATATCTTAATACCAAGAAAGTACTTTTCATTATTATCACAACCAATAGAAATTGAAGAGCCTCAACGAGAAATTCGAGAAGTAGCAGAACTGCAAATAAAAAGAGCAATACTTGAGCGTACAAAACGAAAATGGGAATTTATTTGGCGCGGAATTAAAATTTCTGCACCTGTATTATGTGAAAACTTTTATAATGACTTTTTCTCCCATAAAATCACAGTTGCACCTGGTGACTCTCTAGAAGCGGTGTTGAAAATCTATCAATCTAGAGATGAAGATACTGGAATATATACAAATTCAAAATATGAAGTTATCTCTGTTCATAAACACATCCCGAGAAATATGCAAACTGAGTTAGACGTAGATGTAGTGACATAGTTAATTTGGCCAACTGATTAAAGGTGATATGATCACTTCAGGAACAACATATTGTTGGTGTTGATATCGACGAGAGTGATAAAGGGGTCGGAGCGAATTAGGGATCTAAGATACTTTTTCTCATCTGAGTCACCCGCATTAGAGCAAACAATCTATCTCGTTAATAAGATGGTACGCCCCAACCTAGTGTTAAACTCCAGTTTGTCTGGTTAACAAATAAGAGGTGATCATCATGTCTAACTTTCGCGTTATAGGGATTGATTTAGGTAAAAGCACATTTCATCTTATTGCTCATGACTATGCCGGGAGGGAAGTGCTTCGTAAGAAATTAACCAGACCGAGGCTGATTCAATTTTTATCCATTCAAGAGCCAACCATCATTGCAATGGAAGCCTGTGGTGGCTGCCATTGGCTTGCTAGAAAATGTGAGTCATATGGTCATCAAGTTAAATTGATCCCCGCTCAATATGTAAAACCTTACGTTAAAACTCACAAAAATGACTTCATTGATGCAGATGCCATTGCTGAAGCGGCAATGAGGCCCAGCATGAGATTCACATCACCAAAAAGTGAAACCGCACAAGTCGCCACTGTCATTCGTCGTATACGTTCGGGCTACATCAAAGAAAGAACTGCCAGCATGAATAGAATTGGCTCTATGTTGCTTGAGTTTGGTATGAGCTTTCCTAGAGGCCATGCCCATATGAAAAAGCTGTTCCAATGGCTAGCAGATAAAGGTGAACCGATCCCTTTAACATTGATGGTCGAGTTGCAGGAGTTACATGAATACTACAAACATCTGAACGAATTAATAAAAAAACAAGATAAGAAATTGCAGTTGTTACTTAATGAAAACCCATTAATGCAGTTACTACAGTCAATACCTGGTGTAGGGCCAATGACAGCTGCTTGTTGCTTATCAAATGTAGGGAACGCATCAGATTTTAAGAATGGCCGAAATTTTGCTGCTTGGATTGGTCTGGTTCCGTTTCAATACTCCACAGGGGGAAAGACAAGAATGCTTGGCATTTCTAAACGGGGTAATAAAGAACTGCGAGAATTGTTTGTTGATGCCGCACGAGTCATTGTGTCAAGGCCTGAGACATCTGAACGGTATTTTGGTCATTGGTTAACAGAGTTAAGAATGAGGAAACCGTTCAATGTTGCGGTTGTCGCATTAGCAAATAAATTAGCGCGTATAGCTTGGTCAGTAATGACAAGCCAGAAAGCGTTTGAGTTAAGAGTTTAAATCGAGTTACTACCGAGTTTGCAGATGATAAAAATAGATGACAAAACGGTTAGACCACCAGATTGAAGACCTGATGGACAGAACAGCAATTAATATGCTTTCTCGTTTTTGAGGACAATCTGGCGCGGATCTCATCGTAGAGCTGGGACTAATGAAGGTCTCAATAGACTCTGAATACATTAGCGCAAACCAACTCCTGTTATCTTGCTTTATTATTTGCAATAACGGGGCGTACCATACATTCTGTCCAGTTACGTCTTAGAGCGATCACTCTAAGACGCGTGTTCACCAAGGAACTTTGTCGTGCAACGGTAAAAGAATCCACTTTTGGATTTAGGATCCAATTCAATTTATCTTTCAGTTTAAAAATTCGCTAAGACTCTGTTTTTAATTAATTATATACTCTCAACTTACATTGCTTAAATTAGATAAACTCCACGTAATCGAGACAAAACCCAGTGTATATGCGGGTTTCACGGCTTCCCCTCCCTTCCTTTCGCATCAATAAAACTGAAAAAAACTGCGATCCTTTCAGATCTCCGATCCTTGCAAAGACCTTGTAGCGGCGCGGGCTAGAGATATGAACTGTAGTAATAGAAAACTGAAAAAAAATGGCAACAAAAAGCCCGCAGGAGGGTGAGGAAGAGTGCGGATTCCGTGGCGTGAGTTATCTATTCTGGTCCAATCGAGCATAGGAGCGATCGAAAAGGTACGGTTGAGGGGGCTTGATAGCGGGTTTCATGATTTGAGACGACATACGAGCAACCAATAAATAAACAGGGTAAAACGAACATAGCCGCGCATTTTACACTGACAAAATTCAATTTTAAAGCTGTACTCTAGTTCAAAATAGCCTAATCTTTATTAGAGTAGCTTTACAAAGGCTAAATCAGCTCAATATCATTTTCAGTCTGGGGGAAAGTAAGTATATGAATGTTAATTTTATTAACCCTTTTCTTGAGTCGTTAATTAACGTCATCTCGACCATGGCTAGTATGGAGTTAACTCCAGGTAAACCTGGGATCAAGAAAAATAATCTCGCCAAAGGAGATGTATCCGGCCTTATAGGTATGGTAGGACCACAAACCAAAGGCTCACTCTCCATCACCTTCGAACAGAAGTTAATCTTGGAAATTATGCAAAACATGCTGGGGGAAAATCCCGGAATCATCAACGAGGAGATCACAGATCTTGTCGGTGAGATCACGAATATGGTAACAGGTGGTGCTAAAAATAAACTCGGAGATAAAGGTTATGAATTTGATATGGCGACTCCAGTCGTGGTCTCGGGAGCAGGACACAGCATATCTCATAAAGCCAATGGTAAAAAAATTATCATGCCTTTTACTAGTTCACATGGGAGTGCTTTTATCGAAATCTGTTTCGAAGACTAATCCAAATCTAGACACTAAATCGAAAGCCGATCCTCTATCACCCAATAAAACATTGCCAAAGTGGTATCAATCGACCGCTGCAAAGAAACAATTAAAATGGTTGATTGACCATGACCCAAAATTGACGTTCAGCACCGCTATAAGCAAACTCAGTCCTTACCACCACACCTTCGACCTCAAAACGCATACCGGCACCTAAGGTCCACTTCATGTCTTGATGCAGTTCACTAAAGCTAAACTCATCACTCACTTGACCCGTTTCAGCAAACACCACCCATTGCCACCAAGGCACATTGTAAAGATTGAAGACAGGGAGTGATTGAAGTGGCTGCCACTTAGGTTGCATCCTATACTCAGCCGAATAAAGTATGGCACTGCGGCCTACAAATTGATGACTCGAATATCCACGCAAGCTATCAAACCCACCTAAACTGATCCCAGCAAAAGAGGGTGGCCTATGATAATCTCCAGAAGCTTTATCTTCATCGTTCCAGGTCGGAGTATCGGCCACATAAAGATTAAGCGCCAACGTTTGCTGATTGAACCAGCTATTTTCTCCAAGGGATAGAAAAGCACTCTGTTCAAACTCCCAAGTAGTCCAACTCTCCCGACCAGCCTTGTTGTTATCTCCTGAAACACTAGCACCAAAATCACGACTGAACGTTAAACTCGTACGGCCACCGTTATGGCTATTTTTGCCATTATCACGATTATCCCAATCCAGTTTAAGCTTTAACCCTTGCGCTTTAGTGGGTAGCTCATCAAAGCCCATAAGTTCACGAGTCTTAATAAACGGTGTTAAGGTTACACTCGATACCCCAGACTCTCTGGGATCCCAACTAATATTCTTTCTCACCGGGATCAGGCTTCTGGCTGCACCTTGTGAGCCCCTTCCCCAAGGTAGAACATACTTTATATGAAGTCTCGCATATGTCTCATCGCCGACGGTTATAACCTTGTCTGTCGGGACTCCTACTTTACTATTAACACCTTGCGTACCTTCGGTAGCAGAAGGAATAAAATAAACGCCTTGCTTGTAATTAGCACGATAATATTCCCCTGAAAACAACCATTGATCGAGTTTAGGGAGTTGATAATTATTGATACCAAGGTAAGTAAGCCAGCTATCATTCTTGCTATAAAGACCAATACCAAACAACGATGCTTGGGCTTGACCTGCATGTTTTAGCACGCCAGCGGCGCCTATTGTGGCACTTAAGTTTTCCGTCGAAAAAATGAAAGGAACGGCAACAAAGTCAGCTTTATAGTCACGATGAGTTGTACTTTTTGAAGGAGTGGCCTCTATCGCGGTAGAGCTAAGCATTTCATCAGCATCGATAAGATTGGCTTCAGTAGCGCTAGCTGCTATGAGGTTAAAGGTACAATAAAGTATTAATATAATTCGATAACTTGTGGTTCTTTTCAGCAAACTTTCCACCTAAAACAATGAGCATAAACTCATAAGGTTGATATAAATATATTCAGTTTATCTCTTTGATAAAATACAAAGCTTGAGAGTCTATTAATTTAAGCAGACAGCAACTCGAGGTGTTAACTTAGTCACGAGTTCATAAGCTATAGTGCCAATATGCTCAGCGACCACTTCAATCGGTAACTCTTTCCCCCATAAAATGGCATCATCACCGATACAGTCTTTAGCATCTTCTCCCAGATCGACCGTCAACATATCCATGGATACACGACCGACAACCGAGACCCGACGGCCATTGATCCATACAGGTGTACCTTCTGGAGCATTACGGGGGTAACCGTCGCCATAGCCAATCGCGACAACACCGAGTCGGGTATCCTTTTGGGCACGCCAAAAACAACCATAACCCACAGACTCACCCGCCTTGTGATCCCTAACTGCAATAAGTTGAGATACCAGTTCCATAGCAGGCTCTAGACCATGATTACGCCCCAAATCCCCCATCACTGGAGATACGCCATACAGAGCAATACCAGGACGGATCCAATCGGCTTGGCTATCTGGCCAATATAAGGTCCCTGCAGAGTTCGCCAATGTACGGTAACCCGTGGTATTTTTTGTTAATACCTCAAAAACCTTTAATTGTTCAGCTGTCATTGGATTATCTGGTTCATCAGCACAGGCAAAGTGGGACATGATATGGATAGGTTTGGCGACTTGAGGACAGGCTTCAAGTCTGGCGTAGACTTTGGCAAATTGTTCGGGAGTAAAGCCCAGTCTATGCATACCTGAATCAAGTTTTACCCATACAGTGACAGGCTTAGCCAAGGAGGAGCGTTCGAGCATTCCCAGCTGCACTTCATTATGCACTACAGTATCGATATCATGCTCGACTAAGGTAATTAGATCCACTTGCCTAAAGAAACCTTCGAGCAAAACAAGTTTTGCCTTAACTCCACCGAGCCTAAGTGCTAATGCTTCTTCTAGACGAGCCAAACCAAAACCATCAGCCTCGGTAAGACAGTTAGCGACATTGAGCAAACCATGGCCGTAACCATTGGCTTTTACAACCGCCATAACTTTGCTGTTAGGCGCAATTTGACGTAAACGCGACAAATTATTTTTGAGCGCTTGAGCACTGATCTCTGCACGGGGAAAGGGTTTCAAGCCATAACCTTAATCTATTGAATCAATAATATTGTTAGTATGTAATGAATCTATGCTTAATCCTCTTCGAACTGAGGACCCGCATAGTTATCAAAACGAGAAAACTGACCTTGGAAAGTTAATGCAATACGCCCAATCGGCCCATTACGTTGCTTACCAATAATAATTTCAGCCACACCTTTATGTTCAGAATCATCATTATAAACCTCATCACGATAGATAAACATGATGAGATCCGCATCTTGCTCGATCGCACCCGACTCACGAAGATCTGAGTTTATAGGACGTTTATCAGCACGTTGTTCCAATGAACGGTTTAGCTGTGAAAGAGCGATAACAGGGATCTCTAATTCTTTAGCAAGTGCCTTCAAAGAACGCGAGATTTCAGAAATTTCCAAGGTACGATTGTCTTTAAGTGCTGGTACCTGCATTAACTGCAAGTAATCGATCATGATCATCGATAACCCACCGTGTTCACGCGCAATACGACGTGCTCGGCTACGCACATCCGTTGGTGTCAAACCAGAGCCATCATCGATATACATCTTGCCTTGCTCAAGCATGATCCCCATCGTTGAGGACACCCGCGCCCAATCATCATCATCGAGCTGACCGGTACGGATCTTAGTTTGATCGACACGGCCTAATGAGGCCAACATACGCATCATGATCTGTTCTGAAGGCATCTCGAGGCTGAAAATAAGCACAGGTTTATCTTCGTTGAGTGCCGCCTGCTCACACAAGTTCATCGCAAAAGTGGTCTTGCCCATAGATGGACGAGCAGCAACGATAATCAAATCACCGGATTGGAAACCTGCTGTCATCTTATCCAAATCGTTAAAACCGCTCGACACCCCAGTGACACCATTACTAGGGTTATTATAAAGTTTCTCAATTTTATCGACTGTTTTCTCGAGGATAGTCTTGATCCCTTCGGGACCTTCGTTGGCATTGGCACGAGACTCTGCAATTTTGAAGACTTTAGTTTCAGCAAGATCGAGCAACTCACTTGAACTACGCCCTTCGGGGTTAAAACCCGCATCGGCGATCTCATTAGCAACCTTGATCATATCGCGTACAACGGCACGCTCACGAACAATGCCCGCATAAGAAAGTATGTTTCCAGCACTGGGAGTGTTTTTTGCAATCTCACCTAAATAAGCAAAACCGCCAGCATCCTCTAATTGATCTTCAACTTCTAACTGTTCAGAAACCGTGATTAAATCAATTGGGTTACCTGCACTCGTCAGTGTTGCCATTGCGGTAAAGATCATACGATGTGAACGAGAGTAAAAATCTTCTGCCACAACGGCTTCACTCACTCTATCCCAGGCATCGGAATCGAGCATCAATCCACCCAATACAGACTGTTCTGCCTCTAACGAATGCGGTGGCATTTTGAGTGCATCCATCTGGATATCTCTAGGCTTCTTTTTGGCCTTGAAGGCACCTTGTTGTGACATTTAATCTCCAAATTCCCAACAGTTAAACAAGATATGATATAAAATCGGGTCAAATAAAAGGAACGCTTACGCTCCAATCCAAACAACAATTAAAATAAGGAAAAAACATGCGCAATGCATTGATCTCAGCAGTTCTGCTGTCTTCAGGTATAGTATTGGCATCAAGTACCGCATTGGCTGAGAGAGCCAAGACAACCTTATCAGATGCCACCTATTGCAGATTAACTCACTGAACGCGAAATGAAAATCCCGACCAAGCAACCTGCCGGTCTAACGCAGTATCCGATGAACCCTGTTGTTGGGCTCGGGTATTGTACCGCCAGTTTAGTATCCTCCCAAGGCTTAGTTGTCACAAACCATCACAGTGCCTATCGCTCAATTCAATTTAACAGTAAAAAAAGAACACAATTACATTGCTAATGGTTTTTTGGCCAGCAGTAAAGCACAAGAACCCTGCGCAGATCTAAATAAACATCTCCATAGCCAAACGACCTGAGAATGCTCGTTTCAGAGGCCTTGCGCGATTAGTTTGCCAAAAGCACTCAGAGTCGTTAACTTTCTTATACTGATTGGTTTCAACTCGTTACTCACCATATTTCAGGCATAAAAAAACACCGCCTAATTAGATTAGTGCGGTGTTTCCTCTTTAAACTTAGTGTTTTATATACCTAGGTATTAAACGCTTAGCTTTAAACTAATATTAAGCTTCTGCAACAACAGAAATTTTAACAGTAGTTTTAACTTCAGTGTGAACTTGAACTTCAACTTCGAATTCACCAGTAGTGCGTAAAGCACCTAGTGGAAGACGAACTTCGCTCTTAGCAAGTTCAACACCAGCAGCTGTAACTGCATCAGCGATATCACGGTTACCAATTGAACCGAATAGCTTACCTTCGTCACCAGCTTTAGAAGCGATAACAACACCTTCAAGTGCGTTGAGTTTCTCAGCGCGCTCGTTAGCAGCAGTAAGACCCGCAACTAACTTAGCTTCTAATTCAGCACGACGTGCTTCAAAGACTTCAGTGTTAGCAGCGTTAGCAACAACAGCTTTACCTTGTGGCAGAAGGAAGTTACGTGCGTAACCCGCTTTAACTGCAACTTGGTCACCTAGATTTCCTAGGTTTGCGATTTTATCAAGTAAAATAACGTTCATTATTAATTCCTCTAAATTATTGCAGTATTACTGATGTAAATCAGTGTACGGCAGTAGAGAAAGATAACGAGCACGCTTAATAGCGCGAGCTAGTTGACGTTGATATTTAGCATTTGTACCAGTGATACGACTTGGAACAATTTTACCACTTTCGGTAACATAATTCTTTAGAGTAACGATATCTTTGTAATCGATCTCAGTTACACCTTCTGCAGTAAAACGGCAGAACTTGCGACGACGGAAATAACGTGCCATGTGACAGTCTCCTAAGTTTTCAATTCGACATTTTCAGCATGTAATACCAAACGATTCTGACCATTTCGACTCTGTTGAAGAGCGATAAAACCTTGAACCTCGATATCCACACCGGCCTTCAGTTTATCTGCAACGCTTTCAAAGCGTTCGCCACTAAATATCACCTGTATCTGACAGTATACGTTTCTTAGCATTTCAGCTTCGAGACACTGAGATTTATGTTCCAACATGATCACACTATGTGCGATACCTGCTGGGCTATGAAAGCTTCTGGAACGCGTAATGGTTCCTGATAACACCAAATGGTTTATGGCCACAGAGAAACTTACTCGGCTGTGTTTTCAGCAGCTTCTGCAGTAACTTCTTCAGTTGCTTCAGCAGGCGTACGACGCTCACCTTCGCTTGAACGACGTGAATCACGTTCGTCTTTAGCTTTAGCCATTGGAGATGCTTCAGTGATAGCAGCTTTAGTACGCATAACCATGTTACGCAATACAGCGTCGTTGAAACGGAAAGCTGTCTCAAGTTCTTCAACTGACTCAGCAGTTGTTTCTACGTTCATAAGAACATAGTGAGCTTTATGCAGTTCGGTTATTGGGTAAGCCAGTTGACGACGACCCCAATCTTCTAAACGATGAATTTGACCGCCAGCTTGGGTAATTACACCCGTGTAACGTTCAATCATACCAGGTACTTGTTCACTCTGATCAGGGTGAACCAAAAATACGATTTCATAATGACGCATATTTTTGCTCCTTACGGTTATCTAGCCTCGTTGTTGGCTCAGTCAAACCAAATTGAGGCAAGGAACTAATTAAAGTGACTGATTTAAGCCGCGGAATCATACATAAGAAATCAGCGCTACTCAAGCTAATTTTTTAGATATACCCAAACAAGCTAAAAATGCTCGTTTCAGGGACTTTGCGCAAGTTCAATTCGAGGCGCAATGGCGTTGAAAATGCTGGCTTGGGTATATTCACTTTGCCGATAAGATGCATTGTAGGTATGATATTGGTACGAGAAAAATGCTCCTCCCGTATTAAAAGAATAATAGTAAGAATAACAATAATGTTTAAAACGATCGCAGTACTACTTTTTTTGACCTTTCCTATCACCTCTTGGGCCTTAGTGCCACCGGATTATCAAGAGCCACCAAGCGATTTTACTGCCGAAATTGAAGCAGGCTTTCAGCTAAACACGGGCAATACTGAATCCAGTAGTTTTAACGGTCGAACTAAATTGGTTTACGACACGGTCCAGACCAAACAAGAAGCGACATTTAAAGCTTACTTTGCAGCAGACGATGAAAAAACAACTTCAGAGAAATATGATATTCAACTTCAGTCTAACTACAAGTTAAACAGTGACTGGGGAGGATATGTATTTGGTCGAGGTGATTTCACTTCAGACAGATTTGGTAGTTACACCCAGATATCAACATTATCCACCGGTTATGGTTTCGATGCAATTTCAGACCTCAACACCAGCCTGAGCCTAGAAATTGGACCAGGTTACCGATATAACATGCCAATTGAAACCGAGTCAGAACCAGATCCTGAAGCTAATGCAGATATCATCGTACGAACCGCGGTTAAATTCGAGCAAAGACTACAAGAATATACCACTCTAAATGCCGACCTTACTGCCGAGACTGGCGAAGACAACAGCACACTCACACTGGATATGAACTACAAGAACACCCTATTTCAAGATTGGGCCTTCAAGATAGGTGTCAACATCAAGTACACCAACATTGTCCCAGAAGGTACCAAGCAGACTGACACCATCACCACATTCAACTTACTGTATACGTTCCAATAAAAGGTCTGATGTGCTAATAAATAGATATTAGACTTTAGATAAGTGTTCATAAATGATCAACTTATTTGGTCATATCACGGCTAAACAGAAAACAGAAAACAGAAAACAGAAAACAGAAATAGCAAACTACATCCGCTCAGTTAACTAACGCAAGCTTATTTTCTTCCAGTTCATCTTTATGAACGACCTGATTACGTCCCCGCTTTTTTGCACTATACATGCGATTATCAGCAATTTTAAGCAACTCAGATTGTTTCATATTATATTTATGCTTAGCTAAGCCACCGCTGATGGTGATAACGACACTTTGTCCATTACATTCAATAGGTTGCTGAGCTACGTTCTTTCTTATTTCCTCTGAAAAATACACAGCACGTTCAATATCAGTAGTATCTAACCAGATACAGAACTCCTCACCGCCAATACGAAACACTCTACTTTCATCGACTAATGTTTTTAAACAGTTAGCAACTAAAACAAGTACCTTATCTCCGATATCGTGACCATAGGTATCGTTGATGGATTTAAAATCATCAAGATCGAGTAACAGTAAATACTCTCCTTGATGATCACTAAAAACATCAGAAAATGCCAAACGGTTATTGGTCTGCGTGAGCGAGTCACTGTGTGCCAGCTTGATTAATGAGTCATGGGCGCTTGCTCTACTAAGTTCATAATAGTGTGAAACCGTCCAGATACAGATGTAACAAAATAGAAAATTTATCATCACAGGCTCGATATCAAACTCCCCAAGCAAGACGAGCTTGATGAAGAGGATCGTACCAATAGATAGGAAAACAAAAAGCGAAACCCGAAAAGCAAACCGTTTCCCAAGCAGAAGGTAGGAGATGATGGGAAAAGAAAAAGCCCAAACAAAGAGTGCATCAACTAACGGGAAGCTGTAGGTGCCAAATACAATCAAAAAGGCCAAAAATAGTAGATAAAAGTAAAGTTTGTTAACACTGTAATTGTTCTTTTTGCTGTTATTCCAGAAAATATCAAATGAGAAACCGGCAAAAATCAGTTCTAAAGTAGCAAAAGCGTAGGCTTGATGATAAATGGCATTAAAGATGGCAAATGAAATCGCCGCAATAAAGAGTGTAAAGCTCAATGAGCCGAGTACTTTTGATCTTATTTGATTGGTGAGATCGAGCCCGCTGTCATTCATGATTCCCTCCCTAAAAACATATCTTTTGAAATGATAATAACAATCATCCGTTAATGCAACAAGCTGTTAACCTTGAAATAATTAGCTAACATACACTTTTAATTGTTTGATTAACAATGCATAGTCGTTAAATAACATCTAAAAATAACTCCAAAAGGATATGGAATGTGCACTCGAATTTTTAATAGCTTGAACCTAGAGTTCCCCATGACCGGAAGAAACTTTGACTGGTTTAGCCCACTAACCACTTACCTATATAGAATCCCCAATAGCAAAGAGATACGCAAAGGCAGCTTAAAACAACAAGCTCACCCGATGGAATTCTCAACCCATGAGGTTTTCACCTGGCAGGCAAAATATTCCAGTATCGCCTCATTAGTAGGAAACGACGAGCTTGGATTAGGCAGTATTGATGGGATCAATAATCAAGGACTTGCCGTCAATGGTCTTGAAGATCTGTTTGCTTACTTTGAAGATAATGACAACATTATCGATGCGGGTAAAATAAAACCTCTCGCCCTGCTAAAAGCCATTGAGAAAGACCGCAAAGCATTCCTTGATCAGCTAGAAATAGGAGAAGATGCACAGCTACTGAGCTCTCTTCGCTGGGTACAGTTCACTTTAGATTGCTTTGATACTGTTAAAGCAGCAAGCAACTACTTCCGTGAAAATCCAGATCGACTCTATATCTATAGCGATGATGTGCCAGATGGATTAGACACAGTCACCAAGGCTAAGCTGCACTTGACTCTCTCAGATAGAGAGGGTAATTCTGCCATTATTGAACTGAGAGATGGCAAGTTTAAAATATACGAAAGCCCTGAGTACAATGTTGCAACGGTAAACCCAGGTTATGATATTCAATTGGAACTATTGAAACCATGGCAAAAAAAGTGGCAACAAGAGGTCCAAATACAAGACACCCTAGCTGGCTTCACCTTATTTGAAGTGCCTGGTGGTCCCGTATCCCAACAACGCTTTGCCCGCGCAGCTTACTATTATGAGTTTTCTCAGTCTGCCAGCAATCGCCAAAATGCCTTAGCTCAAACAAGAGCACTTATGGCTTCCACTGCAACGCCGCTCTGTTATAACTCGATGAAACACGCTACCGTTAAGGGACAGTCTTCAAATACGCAATGGTGCAGTGTCAGCGATCATGCAGCCTTGAGTTATCACCTTATAAGTACCTACACCATGGCACCAGTGTGGGTGAACTTTGATAGCCCAAGCGACGCCTGTGAGCGTCTCCTCATCCTTGAAAGAGACACTGATGGAGAAGCGATATCCAGCGCTCTCATGGGAGATGTACAACAACAGCTACGCCCCTGCAATAATCCCTTTATCTAACCCATAAACCATAAAATTGAGCTAACTTGCCTATACCAAGTTAGCTCGAATATCGGTTGTGATGTCATCGAATTGATTCACGGTAAGTTTGAAATCTTTTTTTGATCTTTCATTTCTTGCTTTACACGTTATGATGCGCCTCTCTTTATTGAAAGCCGCTAATAAGACAGATCCTAGGACGTTCGCCAGCTCACGGCTAGAGCGCAGCTAGGTTCTAGGTTCTAGGTTCTAGGTTCTAGGTTCTAGGTTCTAGGTTCTAGGTTCTAGGTTCTAGGTTCTAGGTTCTAGGTTCTAGGTTCTAGGTTCTAGGTTCTAGGTGGCATAAAACGCTAATATTGAAATATTTTCAATATAAATTCATCTATCTTGTCGGATAACAAGTTTCAAATATCTCTTTTAGTTGGGTTCATTGGACATATTTTGTATTTGAATGGTTTATGAGAAACCATGGCCCTAGATGTATTTATTGCTTGCAGCAAGCCAACGTGTAAAAACTTCTGGAACACGAGATTAGGTACTTGCTAGATAACAAACTTCAAATACCCTTTTATTGGGATCTTTGAACTAACTATATATTTAGCTAATTTATTGAGCCATCCATTGTTAAAGCAAGATGGTTCTCCTCACTTACCTTCACAATACCAGATAAACGAATAACAGTAAGACACTGATTTAATTAATTTAAATAGATATTATTTTGTATTTTATTCATTTTCAGTAAGTGGATACCCATAAAATTTAACCACTTAGATAATGAATTCGGAGACTCGGTATTTTTCAAGATAGTTACCACTTGAAAAACTAAATTCTTTCCATAATTTTAGCAGTCAAACAGAGCTATTCACCACGGAGGGCACGAACATCACGGAGAAGTGTGAAAACAAGTTACAACACTCATAAAGCTACTGATTAACAGGTGTAGAGCAGCTGCGAGCTTCCAAAACAGGGATGTTTTGGCAGAGCCTACAGGGATTGTACTTGCGGCAACTCGCAGATGTAGCTGCACATTAGCCCACGGCAGGTGGTAACTAACCATGCAGGAATGACCTTCAACAACCCTATTCAATTCTAAGTAAAATTGTAATTTCAACTGGAGACAATCACTTACAATAGATCCTGAAACCAGTTCAGGATGACGGCTGAAGAGTCAATAATTCAAATAAAAAACAAAGCCAATATACTCCCACAGGAAGCTAACATAAGTGTTCAGATACAAAAATGCCGATGAGGAGTAATCCACATCGGCATTCATCTAAGCTAAATCAAATCAAGCTAAAGAAAATTAGCCTAATCGAATTCGCGATTAACTTAGTCTCTGGCGTACAGCTTCAAACAAGCAAATCCCGCTCGCTACAGAGACGTTCAAGCTTGAAACAGATCCTGACATAGGGATTGATGCAATCGAATCACAACCTTCACGTGTTAGACGACGTAGGCCTTTATCTTCGGCGCCCATGGCTATCGCCAATGGTCCCTTAAGATCGGTTTTGTACAGGTCATTATCAGCTTCACCAGCCGCACCCACAATCCAAATACCTTTATCTTGTAGGCTCTTCATGGTGCGCGCTAAATTGGTCACTTGAAATAAAGGCACGACTTCAGCCGCGCCACACGCCACTTTACTCACTGTTGGCGTTAAGCCGACAGAGTTATCACGTGGCACTATCACACCGTGTGCACCGGCAGCATCAGCATTACGCAAACATGCACCTAAATTGTGCGGATCTGTCACGCCATCTAAAATAAGAAAGAAAGGCATGTCAGTTTTTTCAACTAGAGCAATAAGATCTTTCTCATTCAGTTGTTTAACTGGTTTTACTCTTACTAACACGCCTTGATGTTGTCCATTATCAGATTTTTCATCAAGGACTTTACGCGCAGATGTTTGCACCGAAACACCAAATTCTGCGGCGGTTTGAACTAGCGCAGTCAATCTTTGGTCATCACGACCAGCCTGCACCCACATTTCGATCACACGCTCTGGACTATGTTTTAATACAGCTTCAACAGCGTGGATCCCAAAAGTGATATCTTGTTTTTTCATCTATTTACTGTCTCTATTACTTACTTGCTTTGACTTTACTTTTGGCCGTGCTCTTTTTTGCTGAAGACTTTTTAGCCTTCGACTTCTTAGCTGCCGATTTTGTTTTAGCGCCAGACTTTTTAGCTCCACCGCTTTTACTTGTTTTGCCAGAATCTAGGCTATTTTCGCCTGAGCCTTTACTCGCACTGGTTTTTGAGCGAGAACCACGTCGTTTAGGCTTATCGCTCTTTTCCCCTTTGCCTAGCTTGGCGCCTTCTGCGTTAACACGCTCTCTGGCAGTCATCGGCTTCTTACCACGGCTTGGGCGTTTAGATTTACCCTCTTCGCCCGCCATCATCAATTCTATCTGGCGATCATCTAAGTTGACAGCTGCGACCTTAACGGTCACCGCATCGCCAAGTTGATAAATTTGACCTGAGGTTTCACCCACAAGACGCTGACGCATGTTGTCGTACTGATAGTAGTCACTGCCTAGGCTCGATATATGCACTAAGCCATCGATAAACAGTTTATCTAAACGAACGAACATACCGAAATGAGTCACTGAGGCGATCACAGCTTCAAACGTATCGCCGACGTGATCTTGCATAAACTCACATTTTAGCCAGTCACTAACATCACGAGTTGCTTCATCTGCACGGCGCTCAGTGGTTGAACACTCTACACCTAACAAATCTAACTCTTCAAGCTGATAGTTATAGCCACCACCTGGTGTCCACTTCTCTTTTCCTTCACCCGCCTCTTTCGCTAATAGATAGCGGATCACGCGATGTAGAATCAGATCAGGATAACGACGGATAGGCGAAGTAAAATGAGAATATGCTTCGAGTGCTAACCCAAAGTGACCTTCATTATCTGGAGTATACGTTGCCTGTTTCATGGATCTGAGCAACATGATCTGAATCAATTCAGCATCAGGCCTATCAGCAATCTTCTCCATAATCGCCTGATAATCTTTAGGCGTTGGCTCAAGCCCGCCATCCATCGTCAAACCACGCTCTTTAAGGAAATCTTTAAAGTTGGTGAGTTTCTGCTCCGATGGTGACTCATGCACTCGGTAAAGCACTTCACCTTTATGCTTCTTAACAAACTTAGCTGATGCCACGTTAGCTAAGATCATACACTCTTCAATGATCTTATGGGCTTGGTTGCGGTTGCTCGGCACTATGCTGTCGATCTTGCGATCCGCATTAAACACAAACTTAGTTTCAGTGGTTTCAAATGCAATAGCACCACGTTCAGCTCGAGTCTTATCTAAGGTAAGATATAAAGATTGCAGCGTCTGAAGGTGTGGCAATATCGGTTTAAGTTTATCACTCACCTCTCCACCTTCAAGCATATCAGCAACTTGAGTGTAAGTTAGCCGTGCATGAGAGTGCATCACCGCCGGATAAAACTTATAACCAGAGAGTTTACCGACAGCTGAGATAGTCATCTCGGCCACCATACATAGCCGATCAACCTCAGGCATCAATGAGCATAACCCGTTAGATATCTTCTCCGGCAGCATAGGGATCACTTGCGATGGAAAATAGACTGAATTACCACGAGCTCGCGCTTCTTTATCTAACGCAGATTCTGTACGCACATAATGGCTCACATCAGCGATAGCCACCCATAAACGCCAGCCGCCACTCTTTTTCTTTTCAGCATAAACTGCATCATCGAAATCTCGAGCATCTTCGCCATCTATGGTAACTAAGGGCAGTTTACGTAGGTCGATACGGCCTTTTTTATCATCTTCGGTCACTTCATCAGGGATCGCACGCAGTTTTTTCTCGATAAGGCTAGACCAGGTATGGGGCAGATCATAATTGCGCAATGCAATTTCAATCTCCATGCCAGGAGCCATCTGTTGACCGAGTACTTCAGTCACCTTACCCGCGGCTTTAACGTAACGCCCAGGTCGACGCGTCAGCTCAAGCACAACGATATCGCCCTGACGTGCACCATTTCGATCTTCATCTGGGATCAAGATCTCTTGAGTTATACGTCTGTCATCGGCAATAACAAATGCCATACCAGAGTCGAGGTGGAATCGGCCCACAAGCGCCGCAGCTCTTTGTTGAACCAAACGTACAATTCTGGCTTCGCGGCGTCCCTTGCGATCGACACCAGCTTTTTGCGCCAGCACTTTATCGCCGTGGAAGTACATCAACATGTCGCGGTTATTAATAAAGAGGTCGTCACCGCCCTCTTCCAACTTTAGGAAGCCGAAGCCATCTTTATGGCCTATGATGGTACCGGTTAACAGATCCATTCTCTCAGGTAAGCCATAAGCTTGACCACGGGTAAACACCAACTCACCGTCACGCTCCATCGCACGGAGTCGACGTCTTAATGCTTCAAGCTGTTCTTCACTTTCAAGCTTGAGTGCTGCGGCTATGCGTTCACGGTTAAGGGGTGATGTTTCAGAGCGCAAGTAATCTAAAATATACTCACGGCTAGGAATGGGGTTTTCATAGTTTTGCTGTTCACGCTTTAAATGCGGATCTTTGATCATTCAATATCTCAAATTTTTACCCAGAACTCTATCTAGGTCATACAAATTAAATTGTATTATTTATCGGGATTTCAGGTGCTGCAGCTTAATCCTGGCAACAATGCTAGGCGGTATTTTCTGTTCAAGCACCTTCAATAATTCGTAGGCTTCTTTCTTGGTTGCCTCATCGCTAAATATGTCGTTGTATAGCCACAGGTATCCCAGCTCAAAATCTCTGTAACTGCCATACCCTTCACCAAATAGTCTCACTAACAACATACGGGCAGGTAGATCACCGCTTGCCGCAGCAGGTAACACATACTGGACAGCTCGATTTTTGTCTTGGAATACAAATGTACCATGATAATAGTATTCAGCAATTCGCACCATCGCTTCGGCACTACCTTGTGCAACGGCGTCTCTCATTAACGCCATTCCCCTTGGAGGATTGGCTTTCACGCAAGTGCCATAATTCAACATTTCCCCCCAAAGATACTGATAAAGCGGCTGCTTAAGCACCTCAGCTCTCGCTTCAATATCTTGGACTAGCTGACAATCATCTTCCTTTACACGGGCCAGATATTGTTTGCTACGGATAAGCTCAATTAACTGCTCTTGGCTATAGATATCTACAGCTTGAGTTTCAGCTTGGCTAGACAAAGGAGCCACTAGTATCAGCAATATGATAAATGCAGAGCATGACAAATTTGCTATAGAACCTATCAACTTTTTTCTTAACATGGCTTACTCACAAAATATTTTTCTATATTAAGTGTAAGTAGCGATGAGATAAAACACTCTTGAACATTAAGTACTTTCTCTCATCAATACTTACCTTCCCTATCCATAATAGGTCATCGGCAGTATAGCCCATTTCTTAAGGGCGACTATATTTCTCTCTGTTAATATGTAGACATAACAATAACTAAGATTTATACCCTTCCTTGGTAAATCTTCATAAATGTTCCTGACATAACGAAGATTTATACCCTTCCCTGGTAAATCTCCATAAATGTTCCTGACATAAAAAGACCGCTTTCGCGGCCTCAATATCATTAACTAAACGGATTCACCAGAATCATGGTCTCGTTTCTATCCGGACCCGTTGAGATAATATCGATTGGCGTTTCGAGTAACTCTTCAAGACGCTTAATGTAGTTCAAAGCGGCTTGAGGCAGTTGTGCTAAAGAAGTCGCACCGAAAGTCACTTCGCTCCAACCTGGCATAGTTTCAAGTACAGGTGTCACCATCTCATAACCTTCGGCTGCAAGTGGCGTCACTGTAGCAATGCTACCATCTGGGTATTGATAACCAACACAAATCTTAACTTCTTTAAGACCATCTAATACATCTAGCTTGGTCAAGCAGAAGCCACTGATACTATTAATCTGTACTGCACGCTTCATTGCTACGGCGTCTAACCAACCTGGACGACGTTTACGACCAGTAGTTGCACCAAATTCGTGACCTTTGACACCGAGGTAATCACCAATTTCGTCTTTCAACTCTGTAGGGAAAGGACCAGCACCAACACGTGTGGTGTAAGCCTTCATGATACCTAAGACGTAGTCTAGATGACGTGGACCGAATCCAGAACCTGTCGCAACACCACCTGCAGTAGTATTTGAAGAGGTTACAAATGGATAAGTACCGTGGTCGATATCAAGCAATGTACCTTGTGCGCCTTCAAATAGAATTGGCTCACCAGCTTTACGTGCCTGATCCAGAAGTTCAGTAACATCAACACACATGCTCTTCAGGTAATCAGCGATAGCAAGCGCATCTTTCAATGTCTCTTCGTAATCGACGGCATCACAGTGATAGTATTGGGTTAGCATAAAGTTGTGATAAGACATCACCTCTTTTAGCTTCTCTGCAAATAGCTCTGCGTTAAACAGATCGCCAACACGAAGACCGCGGCGTGAAACCTTGTCTTCATAAGCAGGACCGATACCACGACCCGTTGTACCAATAGCTTTGTTACCGCGAGCTTTTTCACGGGCAACATCTAGAGCACAATGGAATGGAAGGATGAGTGGACATGCTTCAGAGATAAGTAGACGTTCCTCAACAGGAACTCCACGCTCTTTAAGCATATTGATCTCAGTCATCAGAGCGTCAGGTGCAAGCACCACACCATTACCAATAATGCATTTTACATTATCGCGTAAGATCCCTGATGGAATAAGATGAAGAACGGTTTTTTCGCCATCAATAACTAAAGTGTGACCCGCATTGTGGCCCCCTTGATATCGAACGACATATTTTGCCTGTTCGGTAAGTAGATCAACTATCTTACCCTTTCCTTCGTCACCCCATTGGGTGCCAAGAACTACGACGTTTTTGCCCATTATTTGCTGCACGGTAGTGGTTAAAACGGGATTTTAGCAGATCTATAGGGGCGGTAGGCAAGTCATTTATGAAAAAATAATCAACAAAACCACACCAGCGGTCACTAAACCACCACCCAAACGTTGTAGAAGCTGCTGATTTTGATTAGAAATATCTTTTAAATAGGCTTTCCAACGATTAGGAAACAAAAGTGGCCCTATACCTTCAATAATAAGCACGATCCCGAGTGCAAGCATGATTAACTGTAAAGACATAATAGTAAGTTCCTAATAGTGAACAGTCTGTATCGACTGCTGCATATTTTAGCCAAAACATTCACAATGATACAAATTACAGATAATAAAAAACCCAGCATAAGCTGGGTTTTTTGTATTCTGAAAGCGAAAATTAACGCTTAGAGAATTGTGGCTTCTTACGTGCTTTACGTAAACCAACTTTCTTACGCTCAACTTTACGAGCATCACGGGTAACAAAACCAGCAGCACGAAGTGAAGGACGTAGAGTTTCGTCAATTTCCATCAATGCACGGGTAATACCGTGACGAATTGCACCTGCTTGGCCAGTGTTACCACCGCCCTTTACAGTTACAATGATGTCTAGCTTGTCAGTCATTTCAACTAGCTCAAGTGGTTGACGAACAACCATACGAGAAGTTTCACGACCAAAATATTGATCAAGAGGAAGCTTGTTAACAGTAATGTTACCAGTTCCTACTTTCACGAATACGCGAGCTGTAGATGTTTTGCGACGGCCAGTGCCGTAGTACTGAGTTGCAGCCATTAGCTTAATCCCGTTTAGATATCAAGAACTTGAGGTTGTTGTGCAGCGTGGTTATGTTCTGTACCAGCGTAAACCTTAAGTTTACGGAACATGGCACGTCCTAAAGGACCTTTAGGTAACATACCCTTAACCGCTTTCTCGATAATCATTTCAGGCTTATGAGCTTGCAACTTTTCAAAAGTGATTTGCTTAATACCACCAATGAAACCCGAATGCGAGTAGTACACTTTGCCTTTCGCTTTATTACCAGTAACAGTAACTTTCTCAGCGTTAATAACGATGATGTAGTCACCGGTGTCAACATGTGGCGTATACTCTGGCTTGTGCTTACCACGTAAACGTGATGCAATTTCAGTAGCGATACGACCCAAAGTTTTACCTTCAGCGTCGACGACAAACCACTCGCGAGTGACTGTCTCTGGTGTAGCAGTAAAAGTAGTCTTCATTTTACAAAAACCCAATGTTAAAATTCTGTCTCAAATGCTCTACCAATTATTTGATAAAACACAAATAGTGCCATTCCCCACCCCTTCGAGCAAAGAATTAGGCTTTACAACATCCATCATATAGACGGAGTAACGAGGGCAGGTGGCGGATTATAGACAAAGCTGAGCTAAAAATCACCTAATTTTTACAATGTAAGTGATTTAAATCGATCTTTACTCCTATCTTACCAATAGGAGTGACTAATAATATCTTTGCTCAGTTTACGGCAGATGCTCTAAAGCCAGATAATCATGGGATTGCATCTCGGTTAATCGTGAGCGACAACGTCTGAATTCAAAGGTTAACAAACCTTGAATATAGATATCTTCAAGGGGGACTTCAGCAGAGAGAATAAGCTTGACATTGCGTTCATAAAACTCATCGACCATCGCCAAGAATCGACGTGAAATATCATCCCCAGTAAGCTTATCTCCCATCTGCTCAACACCACTGAGTAACACTGTATGGTAAAGACACGCCAACTCCATATAATCACGCTGGCTTCTAGGTCCATCACACAAGTCCCTGAAATTGATCAGTAATACACCTTGGGCTTGTTGTCTAATGGCAATATTTCGTCCATCAATATCGATATCCGTTCTTGATACTTCAGATTCTGGGGCTAATTTTTCAAAATAACTAAGCAAGTTTTTATCGGCTTGAACATCAAGGGGAAAATGATAGATCTCCGCTTGTTCTAAGGTACGTAATCGGTAATCGATGCCTGAATCAACATTCAACACTTGGCAATGTTTATTAATTAATGCGATAGCGGGAATAAAACGAGCACGCTGCAGACCATTGCGATATAACTCATCGGGAATAATATTCGAGGTGGCGACTAATGCCACTCCCTCTTTAAATAACGCTTGAAACAAGGTTCCCAGTAACATGGCATCGGTAATGTCAGACACAAAGAACTCATCAAAGCAGATCACCTGATATTTTTCTGACATCTGCTTAGCAATAACGAGCAGAGGATCCCTTTGCCCTTTTAAGTTATCGAGATCTAGATGCACCTGATGCATAAAACGATGAAAATGAGCCCTGAGCTTTTTATCTCCAGGAAGCGAATCATAGAAGGTATCCATCAAATAGGTTTTACCGCGTCCAACCCCTCCCCACAGATACAAGCCTTGAACCATTTGTGCTTTAGCACCGAGAAAAGAGAAAAGTTTAGTCAGGCCTGTCGGTTTACTGTTTAGCAGTTGGATCTCATCAAAAACCCGTTGCAGACTTTTTACAGCTTGCTCTTGGGCTGGATCATGGGAGAAATCATCACGGGTGAGGTCTTGCTGGTAATGTTGCCATGGCGTTAGATGGGGCACGTCTAATGATCTCTTCTATCTTAAAAATTCATCTAAATGGTATCATGCCAAGAATCACCAATGTTAATATTGTTTCCATCATCAGTTTTGATGAAAAACCCAGAGGATTCATCTATGGAATGGCCGTTAGTTGTTGCCACTTTTGTGCTAGGTATCGTTTTAGGTTATGTGATCAGATCAATTTTTGCCAAGAATAATGACTCGAATGGTAAAGATAAAGTACTGGAGCAAACACGTTTAGAACTTAGTCAGCACAAGCAGGAGGTCACTGATCATTTTGAAGATCATTACCAACAACTTGCAGAACTTACTGAGCAACTCAATAAGGTCAATAAACAGTGGAATGAAGCCGCTAACACATTAGCGCCTAAGAACAGTGTTAAACCTTTGGCCACTTTCAGTATTATTAAGGCTGAAGAGATGAAACAGAGCTTCAACGCATTAACAGACCAAGAGCACGAGATGCACGACCAAGAGACCGACAGCATCATTATAGTGAATAAAAATAATTAATCTTTATTCATCAAGATGAACTTTCATACCATCGTTTAGGTCGGACTTCATAACGAACTGTGATCACAGCTTGAAAAAGCATTGATATTCTTTAATATTCATAAGTGATCACATTTCCATATTTGACTTTGGAGCCATGAATTGATGAAAACGAAATTAAGCTTACTCTCAGTCGTCCTGTTAACGGCCTCTCTCACCTTGACTCCAGCCATATCTCAGGCAGCAATACCAATTGCCGTTAATGGTGATGTCATTCCAAGTCTTGCGCCGATGTTGGAACGCACAACTCCTGCTGTGGTAGCCATCGCCGTTGAAGGCACCCATGTATCGAAACAGAAAATACCGGATGCCTTCCGCCACTTTTTTGGCCCTAATACCCCACAGGAACAGCTTCAGGAGCGTCCTTTTCGTGGACTAGGTTCAGGGGTAATCATCGATGCTAAAAATGGCTACATCGTTACTAACAATCATGTGATTGAGGGTGCCGATGAAATTTTGATTGGTCTACATGATGGCCGAGAAATCGAAGCAACATTGATTGGCGCCGACGCTGAATCAGACATTGCATTATTGCAGATTAAAGCCAAAAACTTAGTCGCACTAAAACGTGCTGATTCTGACGAGCTTAAAGTGGGAGATTTTGCTGTCGCCATAGGAAACCCCTTTGGTCTAGGGCAAACCGTTACATCAGGGATTGTCAGTGCCATGGGTCGTAGCGGTTTAGGCATCGAGATGCTTGAAAACTTCATTCAAACCGATGCCGCCATTAATAGTGGCAACTCAGGTGGTGCCTTAGTCAACCTTAATGGTGATCTTATCGGTATCAATACCGCAATTGTCGCGCCAGGTGGCGGTAACGTCGGTATTGGTTTTGCCATCCCAGCTAACATGGTCAATAACTTAGTCGATCAAATTATTGAACATGGTGAAGTGCGTCGCGGCGTACTCGGCGTGTCCGGCAGAGATTTAAACAACGAGCTTGCACAGGCGTTTGGACTCGACACTCAACATGGTGGTTTTGTCGATCAGGTTATGGAAAATAGTGCAGCAGATAAAGCGGGGATTAAAGCGGGTGATATCATCGTCAGCGTCAATGACCGTAAAATTAAGAGCTTTCAGGAGTTACGAGCGAAAGTGGCCACTATGGGGGCTGGCGCTAAGGTCAAATTTGGTTTGATCCGTGATGGTGACTCGAAAACAGTCTCTGCGACACTTGGCGAAGCTAGCCAAACGACTGAAACTTCTGCAGGAGCTGTTCATCCAATGCTGACAGGTGCAGCACTTGAAAATAGTGATGATGGCGTCAAAATTACTGATATTGCGCAAAACTCACCAGCTGCAGCGAGCGGATTACAAAAAGGCGACATCATTGTCGGCGTAAATCGCAACTCAATCAATGATCTCAACTCCCTTAAAGCTAAGCTAAAAGAGCAGCAAGGTACTGTGGCATTGAAAATACAGCGTGGCCATAGCAACCTTTTCTTAGTCTTAAGATAAACCAAAGGATTGATGGTTAACACTCGATGTTAACCATCAATCCTCTCATGCTTATTAAGAACAATCGTGTTAATCTAATCCAAATTTTGCTTAACTATCTAAAACATGGCTATAAAAAATACATTATTGTACGTTGGTAAGGCTGTCACCTTTGGCCTCATCATGGCTGCAGTCTTTATTTTCGTCACCCCACTGCTTAGCAATAATCCTTCAAACCTATTTTTTCAAAAACGTGGTGACAATGGTTTCGAACTCTCTTTTTCTAAAGCCGTCAGACGAGCAGCCCCCGCGGTTGTTAACATCTACAGCCTGAGTGTTAACCGCAACCAACCGCTAAATTCAGGATCTCTACAGGGTCTAGGCTCCGGCGTCATAATGAGTAAAGAGGGTTATATCCTCACTAATTATCATGTCATAAAAAACGCCGATGAGATTGTTATCGCTTTACAGGATGGTCGCAAATTTACCTCTGAAGTGGTCGGTTCCGATCCCGTTACCGATCTTGCAGTATTAAAACTAGAAGTAAAGGTTGAGGGAGATACACTCCCTATTGTGCCAGTCAACTTAGGTGTACCAGCTCAGGTCGGCGATGTCGTTTTAGCCATTGGTAACCCCTATAACATTGGACAAACCATCACCCAAGGCATTATCAGCGCAACAGGGCGTAATGGCTTAAGTTCTGGTTACTTAGATTTTCTACAAACTGATGCCGCGATTAATGCCGGTAATTCAGGTGGTGCACTGATCGACACCAGTGGCCAACTTATCGGCATAAATACTGCTGCTTTTCAGGTGGGAGGTGAAGGTGGCGGTCATGGTATCAACTTCGCCATTCCAATCAAATTAGCCCATAGCATCATGGGTAAACTGATTAAAGATGGACGTGTCATACGGGGAGCATTAGGCATCACCGGTGAACCTGTTGGACCTGTGATAGCCCAAATTCTTAATCTGCCAGATCTTGCAGGGGTTGTTATCACAGCGATCGATCCTAATGGCCCCGCCGCTAAAGCTCAATTGCAACCCAGAGATGTCATCACTAAATATGAAGGTGAACTTGTACCCGGTGTCGAGATGCTGATGGACAGAATTGCCGAATCAGCACCAAATAAACAAGTCACGATGACCATTATTCGTAAAGGTAAAGTCTATGATGTGCCAGTGACTATCGGTGAAAATGTGGCTGAAGACTCTTAATACACAATAGCAGAAGGATCTGAATAATCCCCGTCGCTATAAACAAAAAGCCACTCGGTAAACGAGTGGCTTTAAACACTAAAACTTAAGCAAATACTGGTTAGCTTACACGAACAATCTGTCCGCCTAAGCCTTTGAACTTATCTTCAATATGTTCATAACCACGATCCAGATGGTAGATACGATCAACGATAGTTGTGCCATTGGCCACTAAGCCTGCAATAACCAAACTCGCAGAAGCTCTTAGATCCGTAGCCATGACTTGAGCACCATTAAGTCTATCTATGCCCTGAATGATACAAGTGTTCCCTTCTAATTCCATATTAGCGCCCATACGGATAAGCTCAGGAACGTGCATAAAGCGATTCTCAAAGATGGTTTCAGTGATGGTCGAAGTGCCCTCGGCTAACACGTTCAACAAACAAAACTGTGCTTGCATATCGGTTGGAAAACCAGGGTAAGGCACTGTTTTTATATTCACAGCCTTAGGTCGCTTACCTTGCATATCCAGCTCAATCCAATCACTACCTGTGGTAATACTCGCACCAGCATCTTCAAGCTTTGCCAGTACCGCTTCAAGTGTGGATGGATCAGCATCAATACAACGTATCTTGCCACGCGTAACGGCAGCTGCAATCAAAAAGCTACCCGTCTCGATTCTGTCAGGCATCACTCGATAATGACAGCCTTGTAAAGATTCGACACCTTGAATTCGAATAGAGTCCGTGCCTGCACCTTCAATTTTAGCCCCCATAGCAATCAAGCAATTTGCTAAATCAATAATTTCAGGCTCACGGGCTGCATTTTCAATGACAGTCTCACCATCGGCAAGTGTAGCAGCCATTAACAAGTTTTCAGTAGCGCCAACACTAATCATATCCATGAAGATATGTGCGCCTTTTAGGCGACCATCAACACGAGCTTTGATGTAACCCTCTTCAACTTCAATTTTTGCGCCCATTTGCTCTAAACCATGAAGATGAAGATTCACAGGACGCGCACCGATGGCACAACCACCAGGCAGAGACACATCAGCGGTTCCGAAGCGAGCCAGCAAGGGACCTAAAATAAGGATTGATGCACGCATAGTTTTAACTAAGTCATAGGGTGCACAGAAGTTATTTAGCGTGGTCGTTGAAATACGCACACTGTTATCATTATGCGTCACTTCGGCGCCAAGGCAACGAAGCAGCTCGCAACTGGTATTCACATCCCTAAGATTAGGAACATTACTTACAATAAAATCGGTTTCAGCTAAAACACCCGCCATCAAGATAGGTAGCGCGGCATTCTTAGCGCCCGAGATTACAACATTACCGGCAAGCGCACCGCTTGCCTCAATTTTTAATTTATCCACTTTCACTCTCAGCTTACATGTTAAATACTTTTTCACGCTTCCATTGTGTCGGCGTGAAAGCATTGATCGTTAGCGCATGCAGTTCACCGCTAGTGATACGATCCATTAGCGGTCCATAGATGGTCTGCTGCTGCTTTACACGTCCCATGCCATCGAAACATTCACCGACGGCAACGATTTTATAGTGGGTTCCAGCTTGGGTCACATGAACTTCATCTAATGAAAGTGCATCCAATAACAACTGCTCTATCTCTTTAAGTTTTACCGCTTCTTCGCTAACTTGCTCTGTCTCGTTAGAATTCATGGATCTGTTTACCTTGTATTACTTCTTGCTGTGAAGAAGAGTTCTAAATCATATAAATCGATCAGTTTTGAGAGTTGCTCCGAGGGAGAAACAAAGCTCAAAGCGCGTTGTTCGGCTCTTGCTAAGCTCATCAACTCTAAAATAAAGGCGATCCCAGCACTGTCACTGTATGAGAGTGTAGAAAGGTCGATGACCTCTACGCCTTTACTTAAGAGCGAGTATCTCTGTAACCACAGTGCAGGCACTTCGGCTTGGGACAAGCGTCCACTAATATGGCACACAGAGCCTTGCTGAATAAAATCGGCCACTTAAGCTTTCTTATCCGTAGCAGCACGATGGATGGAGGTCTTAGTACGTTCCTCAAGCTCAGTGATCACAGTATCAATCCCCTTTTGACGGATAAGATTTGAAATTTCTGCACTTTTTGATGCAAGTAAACTTACACCCTCAGCCACAAGATCAAACGCCTTCCAGCTATCATCTTTAAGACGACGAACTCTGAACTGAAGTTTAATCGGTGGTCGACCTACATCGACAATCTGTACGTCCACATTAACCATCTTCTCTTTACTGAAATCAGCTGATGGAGCGAACCTTACCTTTTGGTCAGTGTATTCAGTAAATGCCTGAGCATATGTAGAGATTAAATACCCTCTAAACGCTTCAACAAACCGCTCACGTTGCACTTTAGTCGTCTGCTTTAAATAGGTTCCCATCACCTTATAAGAAGCATATTTGGCATCGATATAAGGCATCAACTCATCCGAGACTATCACCTTTAAGTGGTCAGGATTGATCTCAATAATGGCAATATCATGATGAAATCTGTCAAACGTATTATTGGCAACGGTTTCCACCATAGCATAGGGGTCCATGCTGTTCACCTCAGACTCTTCACTATGTGCTAACACACTTACCATCACTAATACGACTGAAGCAGCAAGTTTATATATTCGATTAACCATTCTCATTCCTTAATTCTTTGACGACGAACTGTATAAAAATTGGCCAATCAGTTCCTCTAACACCAGTGCAGAGTGAGTATCATCGATGCGATCGCCATCCACTAGCATGGCTATATCGTCATCGATAAAGCCAGGAGTAAGGCCTAAAAACTGCTCCCCTAACAAACCTGATGTCAAAATAGACAGACTACTGGTTTCTGGAAACTGATTAAATTTATTATCCATCGCGATTTTAACCACAGGGACAAGCTCAGTAGGGTCGAGGTTAATTTCACTCACTCGCCCGACTACGACACCACCGACTTTTACCGGAGAGCGCACCTTTAACCCACCAATATTACTAAATTTAGCGTATAGGGTGTAATTACTGCCATTAGATTTAACTTCCACATTGGCGACATTAAACACCAAAACTAAAAACGCAGCTAAGCCTGACAAAATAAACAAGCCCACCAATATTTCGATTTTACGTGTCAACATACTCTTATTTCCACTCTATGTTTGAATACCATCACGTCAATATCCATGTTCATCCATTAACTACCAAACATCATGGCTGTAAGCAGGAAGTCTAACGCCAACACAGCCAGACTTGACTGCACAACTGTTTGCGTCGTTGCCTTACTTATTCCTTCAGGGTTTGGTACTACCTGATAGCCACGATACAGGGCAATCCAAGTCACCACGACCGCAAACACTACACTCTTAATTAAGCAATTGACGATATCTTGTCGCCACTCGACCGAAGCCTGCAAAATAGACCAAAAGCTACCACTATCTATCCCTTTCCATTCAACTCCAACGATGTATCCGCCGTATATCCCCACAGCGGTAAAAATAAGAGTCAACAGGGGTAAACTCACCACTCCAGCCCAAAAACGCGGGGAAATTATCTGCCTTAGCGGATCAATCGCCATCATCTCTAGGCTTGATAATTGCTCGGTGCTTTTCATCAAGCCTATCTCGGCTGTCAGCGCAGAGCCCGCACGTCCGGCAAACAACAACGCGGTGACCACAGGTCCTAACTCACGAAGTAAACTGAGTGCAACCATAGGCCCTAAACTCTCTTCGGTACCGAAGCCAACAAGAATATTATACCCTTGCAGAGCCAAAACCATGCCGATAAAAAGTCCTGAGACGAATATAAGCACCACAGATTGCACACCAACTACGTATAATTGCTTAACAAACAAAGAGAAATCTTTTGCCCTCGGCTTACGTGCAATGGCTCCCCATAACATCAAACCAGCACGACCAAAACCGCTGATCAATTCAATGCTCGAGCGCCCCAAAACGGCAACTTTATCTAACAAATTCATTTTACCCCCCACACAGTAGCAGAGGGGACTGAACATAAATTCAATATCATCATCTTATCCAAGCAAGTCCCTTTGATAGTCTTGAGCAGGAAAATGAAAAGGCACCGGCCCATCGGGCTCGCCACCGATAAACTGCTTTAACTGCTCAATCTCAGAAGCTTTAAGCTCAGCAGGTGTTCCTTGGGCTATCACACGTTTATCTGCCATTACATACACATAATCAGCAATACTGAGCACCTCCAGCACATCGTGAGAGATCACCACAGAGGTCAGTTGCAACGCATCAGACAGTTCACGGATCAGCTTAACGAGCACCCCCATAGAGATAGGATCTTGTCCTGCAAAGGGTTCATCGTACATCACCATCTCAGGTTCGAGCGCAATCGCTCTGGCCAACGCCGCTCTGCGCTGCATCCCACCGGATAATTCATTGGGCATCATGTTAGCCGTACCGCGCAATCCAACCGCTTCAAGTTTCATCAAGACGATACGTCTGATTATGGTTTCCGGCAGACCGGAATGCTCCCGTAAGGCAAAGGCCACATTATCGAATACGTTCATATCAGTAAATAGCGCGCCGCTTTGAAACAACATGCTCATACGTTTACGCAGTATGAACAACTCCTCTCTGCTGCACTTATGTACATCAACACCATCGAATAACACTTGGCCGACATTGGGTGTCAATTGCCCGCCTATCAATTTAAGCAAGGTGGTCTTGCCTATCCCACTGGGACCCATAATAGCCGTGACCTTCCCTTTAGGAATAGACAGACTAATGTCATCAAAAATGACATGTTCACCACGACTGAAACCCAAATTGTGGATCTCGACCAATGATTTTTGCTCAGCTAATATCTTTTGCTCCATCATGCATCCATTCCACTTAACGTGAGTTAACTGTCCAGTTAAACAGCCTAACGAAAGAATAAAAAACCAAATTGTGGATCTCAACCAATGATTCAGGCTCAGCTAACACCTTATTATCGATCATGTATCCATCCCACTTAATGTGAGTTAACAGCCCGGTTAAACAGCCTAACGAAAGAAAAAGAGGCAAATTGTACGTAATTGAACTATTCGGTACAACTGAATCGACACTATCTTGTCGCAATACTTTCAATTTGGCTCAATTACAGCGAAAATACGCGTCGGCCTATCTACTGAGTAATTTGATGTTATTTAATATTTTCATGCTTACCGTCGGATTAGTCACGCTAGTTTGGAGCGCTGACAAGTTTGTTTACGGTGCTGCTGCTTTTGCTCGCAATTTTGGCCTCCCTCCAATGTTAATCGGATTAACCATCGTCGCCATGGGTAGCTCAGCCCCTGAAATGTTCGTCGCTGCGACCGCTTCAATGGAAGGCATGACAGATACAGCCATTGGAAATGTTTTAGGATCTAACGTCGCAAACATCACGCTAATATTAGGACTCACCGCACTGTTGGGAGCCATTGCTGTTAGTTCTCAAACCTTAAAGCGTGAAATTCCACTGATGATCATTGCCACCGCTATCGCAGGCTACTTCCTCCATGACGGTATGCTGACCCGTCTAGAAGGCTTCATGTTGTTGGGTCTCTTCTTCATCCTTATGGGTTACTTTATCTGGCACGCCGTCACAAATAAGAAAAAAGATGCCTTAGAAGATGAGTCGGACAGTGAGATCCCAACAGGAGTACCAACATCCAAGGCTGTGATGTGGTTAGCTGTCGGTATTGTGCTCCTTCCCCTCTCAGCTGATTGGATGGTACAAGGGGCTGTTGGGATTGCAAAAGCCTATCATTTGTCTGACTTAGTGATAGGGTTAACCATTATTGCCATAGGTACCAGTCTTCCTGAACTTGCTGCATGTGTTGCGGGTGTACTCAAAAAAGAGGATGATCTGGCCATAGGCAACATTGTAGGCTCAAACCTATTCAATATTTTAGCGGTGTTGGCCATTCCGGGCATTATTGCTCCAGGAGTCGTTGACCCAGCAGCCAGTACTCGTGACTTTTACATGGTGCTCGCAACCAGCAGCGCCCTTGCCATATTTATACTATTAAGCGGCCGGGAACGATCCTTAAAGCGCTGGCACGGTGTGGTATTACTCTGTACCTTCATCGCATATCAGTTAGTCCTGTTTCAGGTTTAACTTAACCGGTTTTTAGTAAATATAAACTGACATATTTTATTAAGCTTAATCTAAACCTAGATAGCCTTAAACAAATAGAGAGATCAAGATGGTAGATGTAACTCAACTTCGCCAATGGGGTAGAAATGTTATCGACATCGAGCGTAATGCACTCGATAACCTATACCAATACGTCGATTCTCCAGAGTTCTCCCAAGCCTGTAAGCTAATTCTTAATTGCACAGGCAAAGTCATCGTAATGGGGATGGGTAAATCAGGACATATAGGCAATAAGATTTCAGCAACACTCGCTAGCACTGGCACACCGGCTTTCTTTGTTCACCCGGGTGAAGCAAGCCATGGGGATCTGGGAGTGTTAGGCGAAAATGATATTATTTTGGTTATCTCTAACTCAGGTGAAGCCAGCGAAATACTCACCTTAATGCCCGTCATTAAACGCATGGGGCTGCCCGTTATTGCCTGTACAGGTAATCCGGACTCCAACATGGCTAAATTATCTGTAGTACATCTATGCATAGAAGTACCAGAAGAGGCTTGTCCCTTAGGCTTAGCACCAACGTCTAGCACAACGGCAACTTTGGTCATGGGGGATGCCTTAGCGGTGGCTCTTCTGCAAGCCAGAGGATTTACCAAAGATGACTTCGCACTCTCTCATCCTGGTGGTAGCCTAGGACGTAAATTACTGCTCAAGGTAAGTGATGTTATGCATGCAGGTAAAGACCTGCCGTCTGTTAGCCATGATATTTGTATCACCGAAGCCCTCTATGAGATCTCTAAGAAAAGTTTAGGTATGACGGCGATCGTCGATGGGGATAATAAATTAGTCGGTATTTTTACTGATGGCGATCTAAGACGTGTTATTGATAGCGAGGTTAACTTGCGCACCACCTCAATCAGTGATGTTATGTCTAAAGGCTGCGTCACAGTCTCTGCCGATATCTTAGCGGCTGCAGCACTGAAAATAATGGAAGATAAAGACATCAATGGCTTGATTGTCATTGATACGGATCAACATCCAATAGGCGCGTTAAACATGCTCGACATGGTTAAAGCTGGGGTTATCTAACGTATTCCCTTGAGGGCTCAAGCCCTCTTTTAACCAATATAAGCCACCTTAAACCTGATGGCAAAACGACTTTCTCCATGCAATGAAAATGCATGGTATTGCGACAACGGAGATTCTTTAATATGTCACACCAAGGCTTTTACGGTCCTATCGAGGATACTGTTTGGCAAAAAGCCAGAAAAATCAAACTCCTAATTTGTGATGTTGATGGAGTATTTTCCGATGGTTTAGTCTACATGAGTAATACTGGCGATGAGCTTAAAACCTTCCACACCCGTGACGGTTATGGAGTCAGATCTCTGCTCACTAGTAATATTCCAGTGGCTATTATTACCGGCAGAAAGTCAAAAATCGTCGCAGACCGCATGACTGCACTTGGGATCACTCACATCTATCAAGGTGTCGATAACAAGCTGGTCCCCTATGAGGAGCTGCTGTCTCTATATCAGGTGAATCCCGAAGAGGTTGCCTATATCGGCGACGATATGGTCGACCTACCAGTGATGGAACAAGTAGGATTATCGGTATGTGTGGCTGACGGTCACCCATACGTTCAACAAAGAGCCGATTTTGTCACCCAGATTAAAGGCGGTCATGGGGCTCTGCGTGAGTTGACAGACTTATTGCTTCTTAGTCAGAATAAGTTCGAAACAGCTCATGGAATGAGTATATGAATAGAGTCACTCTGGCCATTATCGTCTTCTTTGGCACTGCCTTGCTGCTCTACTGGCAAGTGCAATCCAAACGAGGAGAGACAGCGTTAACTATCGATGTTAGCTCACGGCCTGATTACATCGCAGATAATCTTAAAAGTGTTGAATACAATGAACAAGGCTTAGTTAACAGTCGAGTTAGCGCTAAGCATATGGAACACTTTGAAGAAGAGAACATGACCTACTTCACCGATCCTATCTATCTGGTGTACCCTGAACAAGGTCAGGCTCAATGGCAGCTGCAATCGACAAAAGGCACCATGAATAAAGGTTCGGGTAAAGTGATACTCGAGAACAATGTTATTATCAATGCTATAAACTCGCAAGAACCAATTCAATCAATAAAAACCAGTTATCTAGAGTTAGATCTTAATACTATGATCATGACATCCGATAGAGAGATCTACATTACTGGTAGTGACTTTATTATTAAGGGGGTTGGCTTGTATGCCGATCTCAACGCAGAAAGTGTTAAATTGACCAGCCAGGTTAATGGCACATATTCAGCACAATAGTTACCCTCACCTAGAGAGTGCTCAAGTACCTAGGTGATTATAATTGACAATTATTAGGTCAAATTGAAGGAATATATGAAACAAAATACCTGTGTCATCACAGCTTTACTCTGCCTAGTTAGCTTTAGTAGCTTAGCAAAAGTTGATGATTTACGACAAGAAGTTAAAATATCTGCGGCAAGTCAAGAAGCTGATATTAAAAATAATCAAATCATATTTAATGGCCCAGTTGAAGTGACTCAAGGCTCAGTAAGAATACATGCTGATATGCTCAGAGCTTTCACCAAAGAGGGCTCTGGTGGGCGTATTTTGGTTGCCACAGGTAATCCGGCAACCTACTCACAAATAATGGAAGATGGCCGTCCGGCACATGCCAGTGCCAAAGAGATCCGCTACGAACTATCTAAGCGCACGCTTATCTTGAAGGGCAATGCGACACTTGAGCAAGATGGCAGTCAAGTTACAGGCGATCAAATTCAATATAACATTGCTAAACAACAGCTCATTGCCGAGAGCACAGGTAATGATCGTGTTATCACTATAATTCAACCTGAAAGTTATCAAGAAGACACAAAGCCAGAGACACAACCCGCTCCTTCAAAAGCTCAGCCAGAAGCACAAGTTGAACAGCCAAAGACACTAGCCGAATCTGCATTAAACACTCAGGAGATTAAATGAGCTCTTTGACGTTAAAGGCTGTAAACCTAGCGAAAAGCTATAAGAACCGTGCCGTAGTACAAGATGTCAGCTTAACCGTCAAAACCGGCCAAATTGTTGGTCTACTTGGACCTAATGGTGCAGGGAAGACCACCACTTTTTACATGGTCGTAGGGCTAGTTCAAAGTGATAAAGGGCGGATCTTTATTAATGATGATGATCTCACCCTAGATCCTATGCATCTGCGTGCTCGTAAAGGCATAGGCTACTTGCCCCAAGAAGCAAGCATCTTTAGAAAGTTATCGGTCAGAGATAATATTATGGCCGTACTGGAAACTCGAGATGAACTTGATAAAAATGCACGAGAAGAGCAACTAGAACATCTACTGGAAGAGTTTCATATTACTCATATTCGAGATAGTCAAGGAATGTCGCTTTCCGGCGGCGAACGTCGACGTGTAGAGATAGCAAGAGCATTAGCCGCGAACCCAAAGTTTATTTTACTCGATGAACCTTTTGCTGGCGTCGATCCTATCTCGGTCATCGACATTAAAAAAATCATTTTACAGCTCAAGAGTCGCGGTCTTGGAGTGCTTATTACTGATCACAACGTGAGGGAAACATTAGACGTTTGTGAGCATGCTTATATCGTGAGTCATGGAAATTTAATTGCCGAAGGAACACCCGCAGAAATCTTAGACAATCAGCAAGTACGAGCGGTGTACTTAGGAGAACAATTCAAGCTATAGTTAATCTAGGGAATGATTTCCCCCCTAGAAAATGGATATGATACATCGATATTACTCATTCTAATGAAGTGTATTTAGGAAGCGAAGACTTCCAAAATAACTCCAGCAGGCTTTCTCATTTTAATAAGTACAAAGAAGGGAATAGCAGTACATGAAAGCGTCACTCCAGCTCAAAATGGGTCAACACTTAACCATGACTCCACAGCTTCAGCAGGCCATACGTCTGTTGCAGCTATCGTCACTGGAACTGCAACAGGAGATCCAACAAGCACTAGACTCCAACCCTCTACTTGAGTTGGATGAAGAGCAGGTCGACGCAACAGCTGACAATAGCGATGCCAAGATAAATGATGAAACAGATTTCAGTGCTTCCGCTGAAACTGTCGTCGAAAAAGACAGTTCGACATTGGAAACTTCCGAGGCCTTAGCACAAGATTCTATGCCTGAAGATCTGCCTATGGATACCACTTGGGATGAAGTCTATACGGCAAGCCCTAATTCAGCTTCGGGTGCAATGCGAGACGACGATCTCCCCTTTCAAGGTGAAACCAGTGAAGGTTTATTTGAGCATCTTGAGTGGCAAAAGAATTTAACCCCATTTTCAGATAACGATCTCGCCATTGCTACCGCCATTATTGATGCGGTCGATGAACGTGGTTACCTGACACAAAATACTGACGATATTTTAGAGGCTATGGGCGATCCCGAAATTGAACTCGATGAAGTGGAAGCTGTACTTAAACGTATTCAACATTTTGACCCTATTGGAGTCGCAGCACGCGATCTCAGCGAATGTCTTTTCATCCAGCTCGCTCAATACGCTAGCACAACGCCTCATATTGATAACGCCAGACTGTTAATCAAAGAACACCTGGATCTTATCGCCGGCCGAGACTTCCGTCTCTTAATGCGTAAAACCAAACTAAAAGAGGATGAGTTAAGGCAAGCAATAGAGTTGATTCAAACCTTGAATCCCCGTCCAGGACTCGCCATAACACCAAACCGTGATGAATATGTGATCCCTGATGTCACAGTGACCAAGAAAAAAGGTCGTTGGATAGTTGAACTAAATCCAGATTACTTACCCAAAATAAATGTAAACCAACATTATGCATCCATGGCCCGCAGCACTAAAAGTCAGGCAGACAGTCAGTTTATTCGTGGACACTTGCAGGAAGCTAAGTGGTTTATCAAGAGTTTAGAAAGTCGTAGCGATACTTTACTTAAAGTTTCGAACTGCATTGTTAAGTTTCAACAAGGCTTCTTTGAATACGGTGAAGAAGCGATGAAGCCTATGGTGTTAAATGACATCGCTGAAGAGGTCGAGATGCATGAATCGACCATTTCACGTGTCACAACCCAAAAATATATGCACACCCCAAGAGGTATTTTTGAACTGAAATACTTCTTCTCAAGTCATGTGGGTACCGACGACGGTGGCGAATGTTCATCAACCGCAATTCGCGCCTTTATTAAGAAGCTAGTTGCTGCAGAAAACCAACAGAAACCATTAAGTGACAGTAAGATGGCACTACTGTTAGCTGAACAAGGCATTAAAGTAGCGAGAAGAACCATAGCCAAGTACCGTGAGGCTTTGCTCATACCACCATCAAATCAAAGAAAGAGCTTATAGAATATTTTTGAAAATTAAGATATTAATATGTTGAGGTTAAACATTGTGACGTTAGTCAGATACCTAAATATGCAATGTAAACCTCTAATCGACGAGCGTGCTTTCAAACACAATCGAGTCCGGAGGAGTATTTCTATGCAAATTAACGTAACAGGTCATCATATCGAAATCACAACATCTCTTCGTCAGTATGTTGAAGAAAAATTTTCAAAGCTTGAACGACATTTCGATCAGATCAATAATGTGCACGTTATTTTAAATGTTCAGAAAATGCAGCAAATAGCAGAAGCTAAACTTCATCTTGTTGGTGGAGAGGTTTTTGCTATGTCAGAACATGCTGACATGTATGCCGCAATCGACTCCCTGATAAATAAGCTCGACCGTCAGGTTATTAAACATAAAGAGAAGCAAATAAAACACTAACGATGGAATTAAGCACTATCCTGCAGCCGGAATGTACAACTTGCGCCACTCCGGGCAGTAAGAAAAAGGTACTGGAACTTATAAGCGATCTTGCCGCTGTCCAGTACCCTAACCTTTCCTCTCAAGAGATTTTTGAAAGTCTTTTAGCCAGAGAGAAAATGGGCAGCACAGGTATAGGTAACGGCATAGCCATTCCACATGGAAGGTTAGCCAATATTAGTCAACCCGTTGCGGTACTCATAAAGTGCGAGGAGCCAATTGCTTTCGACTCTATTGATAAACAGCCGGTAGATATATTATTTGCACTATTAGTTCCAGCTGATCAATGTGAGCAGCATTTAAGTACCTTATCTGCTATGGCAGAAAAGCTTAATGACAAACTAATTTTAAAGCAGTTACGAAAAACACAAGATGAGTCAGAACTTTATCAGGTGATAACACAATGAAACTGGTTATGGTATCCGGTCGCTCCGGTTCGGGAAAATCTGTCGCCCTCAGGGTATTGGAAGATCTCGGATACTACTGTGTCGACAACTTACCTTTGCCACTTATGGACACATTACTTGAACAGCTCAAAGATAGCACAGACCTTGTGGCTATTAGTGTGGATGTTCGTAATATGCACGAAACAGAGTTAGAGAAACAGCTTTCAAATCTACCAGAAGGTACTGAGCTATTAAGTTTCTTTCTAAACTCAAGCGATGAAGTTCTACTCAAACGTTACAGTGAAACACGTCGTCTCCACCCACTATCAAAAAATAAAACCTCACTCAAAGAGGCGATAGATCATGAAAGAGTGCTGTTAGAACCACTCTCTAAACTTGTCGATCATTATATTGATACCTCAAACCTGAATATTTACGATCTCAGCAACCGAGTTAGGGAGATCTTATTAGGCAGTGTGGATAAAGAGTTAGTCATTAACTTTGAATCATTTGGATTCAAATATGGTATGCCCGTAGAAGCTGATTTTATGTTTGATGTCAGATTTTTACCCAATCCCCATTGGGAGCCAGAGCTTAGACCAATGACAGGCCTCGATGAGCCAGTACAACTTTTCCTTAGCCAGCAGCCCACTGTTAATAAGTTTATCTGGCAAATTGAGAATCTACTGGAAACTTGGTTGCCACAACTGGAACGCAACAATCGCAGTTATCTCACAATTGCAATAGGGTGTACCGGTGGCCAACATCGATCTGTCTATGTCACAGAGCAGCTAGCTAAACTCTTTAGCAAAAGCAAACATACAGTCCAAGCTCGCCACCGTGAATTAAGCAATGACTAAACTGGAACGTCAGGTTACCATCTGTAACAAGCTAGGCCTCCACGCACGGGCAGCAACTAAACTTGCAATACTTGCTTCGGAATTTGATGCCCAAGTCACCATCATACAAGGTGATAAGAAAGCCTCTGCGGCGAGTGTGTTAGGCCTATTAATGTTAGAAACGGGTATAGGGAAAACCATAACCCTACTCGGAGAAGGTCAAGATGCAAGTGCGGCACTCGATGCCATTTGCGCCCTAGTTGACGCCAAATTTGATGAAGCTAGTTAAACCTCACCACTAAGCATCACAAAAATTTCATATAACCACCGTAAATCTGTATTTAGCCCTAGATACAGATAGCTCAGAGGGGAGCGCTATGCCAATTGAAGTATTAGATAATGCGCTTACTGATCAACGATTAAACCAGCTAACTCAAGCCCTAGGCAGCGGTATGTTTGTCCACGTCAGAAATATGCTCCATGATATGGCAGCCTCTGACATCGCCTTTATTCTCGAATCATCCCCGCCCAGAACTCGTCAGGTCTTATGGCAACTCATCGATCAAGATCAAACCGGTGAGATCCTCGATGAGCTCGGTGAAGATCTCAAAGACAGTTTTATAAAACAGATGAGTCCCGAACGAGTTGCAAAAGCAGCCGCTCGCATGGACACCGATGATCTCGCCTATATATTACGTAGCCTGCCTGACAGTGTGTTCAAACAAGTTCTGCAGACAATGAGTAGTCAAGATCGAACTCGGGTTGAACAAGCTCTTTCTTACCCGGAAGACACGGCTGGCAGTATCATGAATACCGATACAGTAACACTACGCCCGGATGTCAATATCGATGTGATTCTACGATATTTAAGGATTAGAGGAAATCTTCCTGAAGCCACTGATACTTTATATGTAGTTGATAAACAGGACCGATTACTTGGTGGTGTAGAGCTAGCAGATCTGCTGACTTGTGATCCGAACTCATCCATACGAGATATTATGGATGACAAGCTCGAAGGTATTCCTGTCGGCATGTCAGACATTGAGGTGGCACAACTCTTCGAACGTCATGACTGGATATCAGCGCCTATTATCAGTGATGACAACCAGCTGCTTGGTCGTATTACCATCGATGATGTGGTCGACGTCATCAGGGAAAATGCCGAACATTCCATGATGGGAATGGCGGGTATGGATGATGATGCAGATACTTTCGGTCCAGTATTAAAAAGTACGCTTCAACGTTCACTTTGGCTAACCATCAACCTGTTTGCCGCACTTTTGGCTGCCTCAGTCAGTAATATGTTCGAAGGGACAATAGAGCAGTTCGCAACCATTGCTATTTTGATGACCATTGTCCCCAGTATGGGCGGTGTTGCCGGTAATCAAACCTTAGCCTTGGTGATCCGTGGTCTCGCATTAGGACAGATAGGCAAAAGTAACTCCCGTTGGCTCATCGGTAAAGAGCTGGCGATTGGTTTTCTCAATGGGCTCCTTTGGTCAGTGCTCGTTTTTATCGCTATCTGGCTCTGGAAAGACGATCTTGCTTTAGGAGGACTCATTGGTGGGGCCATGTTGATCAATATGACCGTGGCTGGATTTGCAGGCGCATGTATTCCTTTACTGCTTAAGAAGATGAAAATCGATCCTGCACTCGCTGGCGGTATGGTACTCACCACGGTCACAGACATCATTGGTCTGTTTGCCTTCCTAGGTTTAGCCACTCTCTATTTACTTCACTAGCAATTATAACCAAAGGGAGCCTAGTCGCTCCCTAGATATAATTTAAATTAATGGCGCATCAAAGCCATACTTAGCCAAAATAGTTTGTCCGTCATGTGACAAAATATACATGGCTAAGTCAGCGGCCTCATCCTGTGAATTATCTAACACCATCAAACCATAGTTAGCCCCCACCGACAGTGACTCTGGAATGGCCAAAATCTGCAGTGATGGCAGCTCTTTTTGAGCTAATACGGCATTAGTGCAGTAAGTTAAGAAGATATCGGCTCGCTTATTTTCCATCACCCAAGCGTAGGGACTTCTTCCCTTAGGTGCTTGAGCCGAATCGGCGCCACCGGTCAACTGTAACGCCTTACTCTGTAGACGAGATTGAGCACCCGGCACTAACGTCTCCGCCTTAGCAAACAACTTCCAAGCATAATCTCCAGCCGGATCAGCTTTAGGTGTCGATGTGCCTAACTTAATCTTATTGTTGAGCATACTATCGAGTAGACTTGAGCTGGTAACCTCAAGCTCGGGTTGGGCCATTGCACACAGTTTATTACGGGCAAACATCACAACCGAGCCACCTTTATTTGCCTGTTTAAGGGCATGTGGATGTTTCATGTTTGCTGAAGCATAAAGGTCAACGCGCTCACCTTGCTCAATACGTTTACGCAATAAGCCAGATGGTGCGTACTGAGCATGGACCGGCTCTCCCCCTTGTTGAACATAAGATTCAATAATCTCGTTCATCGCCTTTTTCAAGCTTCCCGCCGCCCTAAGTTCAATCGTATCAGGCTGCTTTATTTCCGCCGCTGTTAACATCAAAGGTGACAACAGCACCAAACTGACTATCCATCTTTTCATCGCATTGTCCTTACTCTCTTTAATTATGTCCACATCAAGCCATAACCCCCATAGGGCAACAAGTAAACCTAAGATGATCTTTGGTAAAATGAGAATAAGATCGCGAGCTTTCGTTCAGGGAAAGACAAAATGTCCATGTTATAAAGAAAAAAAGCTGTCGTAAGACAGCTTCTAATAATCACAATATAACATCGATTTTAAGAGAGTGGACTCAATACAATTTCCACACGACGATTTTGTGCACGCCCCTCTTTATTGGCATTCGATGCAATAGGTCTAGCTTCTCCAATACCATCAGATTTTACTCTGGCATAGTTAACTTTTTGAGAAACTAAATAATCAGCCACTTCAACAGCACGAACTTTAGACAACCTTAAATTGTAAGACTCAGAGCCAGAACTATCTGTATATCCAAGCACATTTAAACGTGTTTTGTCGTACTCTTTAGCAACGAGAGCCACACTGTTGAGCACATTCTTTGCCGCTGCGCTCAGGTGAGTCTCATCGACCCCAAAAGTCACTTCATTAGGCATATTTAATACGATATTATCGCCACTGCGTGTCACACTCACACCCGTTGATTGAAGCTGTTTTCTTAACTCCGCTTCTTGGGTATCCATGTAGTAACCGATGCCACCACCTAGGGCTGCACCGGAAGCAGCACCAATCAAAGCGCCTTTACCTCGGTCACTTTTACTTGATGAAATAACACCAATAGCCGCACCAGCGATTGCGCCTATGATAGCACCATTGGTCGCCTTGGCATTTTGTGACTCATTACTATAAGGATTGGTTGTTTGACAGCCAGACAACGCGATAAGTGAACAAGCTAAAACTGCTTTTACAGCAAATGGGGGTTTCAAATTTTTCATTTTTACTCCAAGCTGGCCTTGAACGGAAATGAAGTCATTAATTCCGTTCAGATAACACTGGTTTATAACTAATAGAAAATGGTTCAGCCATTTAAGGCCTCGGCATTGTCGCATATACCAGCCACATATCAATCATGAATAGCTAAGCTCCCCCTGAGAGAGTATCGACAAATATTTCACAAAACCATGTAATAATACCCATCGATATTGAACAAAGAAGAGAAGCAAATGCCTCTAACAAAACTGTTAGTTATTGAAGACAACGTCGATGTTGCAGGGATATTAGCTGACTACTTTGACGCACAAGGCGCCGACGTTGACTTTGCAACCAATGGTGAACTCGGTTATCAGCTGGCAGTAAAAGAGAACTTCGATGTCATCATCTTAGATATCATGCTTCCCAAGATGGATGGGTTAACCTTAGCCAAAAAACTCAGAGAAGTAGGCTGTGCCACACCGATCATCATGTTGACCGCACTGGATGATAAAAAAGACCTACTCAGTGGATTCTCATCAGGCGCGGATGACTATTTAGCTAAACCTTTCGATCTAGATGTACTCAATGCCCGCGTTACAGCCCTGCTCAATAGACACAGAGGCAACGTCGCCCTTTGCACATTACGTTATGGACCCTTGGAGCTGAATATCGCTGAGCATCAGTTGTACCGTTCAGGACACAAGGTCGCATTGACCCCCATTTGCTATCAAATTCTGCACGTTTTGATAAAAAGAGCACCCAACTTAGTCAAACGAGAAGAGCTTATCGATGAATTATGGGGCGACACTCCACCGAGTAACGACATTTTACGTAGCCACATGTATCAGTTAAGAAACCAGCTGGATAAACCTTTCGGCACACCTATATTGGTCACCATTCCTAAGGTGGGCTTTAAACTCGAGTTACACAGCTAACGATGAATAATGATAAATACCCTGCAAATACGCTGACTCAAAAACTCAGTGTCTATTTTGCGACCATAGCCATTCTTGTGGCTGCCTTATTGTTTATTTTTAGCCAAGCAGTACTTTATTGGTTAGAAGATGAGTTAAACAGGCGTGTACTCTCGCAAAGTGCAGCTCCAGCGATAGTTCAGTTTCTCAAAGGGGAGAGCCCCCCCTTAATGATTGCAACCAATATTACAGCCTACAACAACTTAAATAGTTTGCCGGACAAATACAGCAGCTTAGTAAAATACCCCTTGGACTTTCTCGATGAGATAACGGTCAATCTAAACAATGATCTATTTATCTATCGTACTGAATACCTTGATCATGGGCAGAAGATTCCCTTGCTGCTAGTCATGGATGCCGAACAGGCCGAGCTTTCAGAAAACGAGTGGCGCAGCATCAACTTCGGTTCTATCCTTTTCATGTTATTGCTTTTTATTCTGTTTGGTTACGCAATAGCTAAATTGACAAGACGTTTGGTCACTCCTGTCAAACAATTGAGTAAACAGCTCAAGTCTGATACCTGTGGAATGCCATTTTCCGTGCCAGGGAGTACGGTCACAGAGTTTAAAGAGCTGACTTCATGCCTTAATCACTACCGCTCCCAAAACGAATTACTCATTCAACAAGAGCAGGCATTTGCAAAATATGCTAGTCATGAGTTAAGAACCCCGTTAACTATTATTCAAGGTGCGACTAGATTACTTGAGCTCGAAGGTGACGCAACCTTTAATGCCAGACAAAGAGAGAGAATAACCAAAGCCGCCACCGATATGAATCACACCATCGAGGCATTGTTAAGCTTAGTGAAACATGAGCAAGGAAGAGAAATTGATAGCCGAAAATTTAATCAAGCCGAAATGGAGCATATTATTGAGTACTTACAGCCCTTGGCAGACTCAAAATCGATCACGATTAAGCTGATATTAAATGCTGAACCCTTAATCCAACCAAGTCCACCTGTGATGCGCATGCTATTGAGTAACTTACTAAGCAACGCCATCAACGCTAGTGAGCCAGGTTTTATCACCATAGAGATAGATAACAACTGCATTCGCGTGATCGATCAAGGTTGTGAGGTTAGCCAGCCAAAGATAGGACAAGAGGGACATGGACTCGGTTTACTCATTGTCGATGCCCTATGCCAACGCTATGATTGGAAATTCAGCTTAACCCCTTACGAACCTAAAGGCTGTGTTGCCAGCTTACATTTTGCATCGTGATCCTTACTCGGAGATAATCACCTTAAACTGACTTAACAAGCCCACATCATCCTGACGACCATATTTAATCAAGATATCGTCTTTACCATCATAATTAAGGTCAGCAATCGATAGCATATCTCCCTCTTTAGGAAGATTAACTTCTATCTCCTCACCCCGCCTGCCAACTAAACTTGAACTCGGTTCACCTAAATACACTTTTAGTTCAGTATCACCATCAGACAGAAGCAGATCTTGATATTTATCCCCATTAAAATCGGCAAGCTTTATCACAGGCTGACCACTCTGCCCAGATGTTAAGCTAAAACTCAACTCCACCTCTTTGGAAATATTCGGCTTCTTTGTAAACCGACCATTCCCATCCATCTTAAATAGATACACGTCTTGATCGATGCTGCCTGAAATTAATGCCCCGATAATCTGAGATAACCCAATATCAAAACCTGACACCATGACTTCTAATATGTCATCATTATCAATATCAATAAACTCAAATCCGGTTAACGTTCCTTCAGCGTGGATCACACTATTAGGCTCAATAGAGAAAGATAATTCCCCCTCTTTGCTCTCCCCAAGAAATATTTCGTAATCATTCACCCTATCCAGTACGCCAGAGCTTTTGGTATATCGAAGCACAATATCGGTTATCCCGTCATTATTAATGTCGCTGATCTCCTCAACTTTACGGTAAACTAATGAACTTTGATCTAACTGATTTCCAAAAGCATCTCTCTTAAGCCACCAATCAACCCCACTGAGCGCTTGTCTCATTGGATGATAACTCGCGATAGCATTAAAACCTCCCTGACTCGTTTGAAAATAGCTCTCCAGCTCACCTTCACCGATTTTGACAATATCTTTGTGTCCATCTAAATTCATATCGGCCAGATATAATGTAGATTCGGTATAGTTAACACTCTTTTCATACACATTAATAAACGGCTTGATAGGTAAAGTTTGGCGAGCAAAACCGCCCTCTTCTTGAGTAAGTAACAAGGTGATATCTGTAAAACCTGAAATCATAATATCAGCTCTGTTATCACCATTAAGATCTTTGACAAAATCCCCCCGACTAAGGTAATCCGCACGGGATTTAAGCGTCATGGGATTAATGTCTGCGATCACCTTAAATGGAGCAGATTTATTCGCAGGCATAAACTGCAGCAAATGTTCACTGGACTGAAAATAGAGTTGCTGAGTGCCCTCCTCTTCGTCACTAATATCGAAACAATGAAATGAAAATGGCAATAAGATTTTATCCACCAGACTGTATCTCATAGACTCAGGGATTCGGGCAAAAATTCCAAGCCATCTCTGTTTATCATCATCCACCCCAAACGCTAATAACTCCTTGCCAATATTCGGCAAAACATCGACGGCAAGTAACGTATGGGTCAGCGAAAATGGTGCGTTAATGACTTGCTGAGTAAAGACTAAATCTGGATTTTTATCAGCAGCATCGACGCTTAATGGATAACCTACTAGACCTATACCGGCAACCAATATTAATCCTAAACCGGTTAGCTTTACTGTTATTTTTACCATTTACGCCAAACTCCCTTCAGGTGAATACCTACGATATCGATATGACTTACTAATCTATCGACTCTGACGCAAAAAGGAAGTTTAGGTTTACGCTCTGTTACAAACTAGATCTAAGACAAACAAAATTTCCCAGCCAGACTTGCATCACTTATCGACTAAAGTCGCCATCAAGACTGCTTATGGTTAAATATAGCTATCAAGCTAAAGCACCTCCTTTTAAAACAGATCCCAACCAGAGTAAAACAGGGTATCATTCACAAAAAGAACACAAATTACCTACATGGAAGCACAAGAATGTTTAAAAAAAGTTTAATCAGTTTGAGTGTCCTTTTAGCACTTATGGCTTGCGACAACGTCGATATCAAAACATCCACAGTTCAAGACTCTGCGAGCCCACAGACATCCACACCAATAACACAAGCTACCCCAGTAATGGAGCTTGATGCCACAGTCGAAAAATTTGCCAAGGACTTCATTAATAAGCAACCAGCCCTAGCCACCTCTCTTAATCTATCTAAAGAGATCGCAGCAGATTTTCAGCGCCGTCTACCAGATTACTCCACCAGCGGTATGCAAGCACTACAAGAGGAGATGCACTTAACCGCATCTCAATTTGCCAATATCCCAACCGATGCATTTTCAGATGATGAGCAACGCCATGCTACTGTCAATCAGGTTATCGCTAACTACTATGCCGGTGATAAAATGTTCGGCGCCGGATATATCGATACCTGGGGAGGACACCTTCCCTATATCGTTAACCAGATCAGTGGTCCACTCATCGACATTCCGGCAATCTTAAGCGATCAACAGAGCGTCACCAACATTGAAGAAGCACAAGATTACCTTGCCCGCTTAGAAGCCTTAGCAATAATGGCTAATCAAGTAAAAACCAAGGTTATTGATGATGCCAAAATAGGCGTAATACTCCCTAAACCATTATTTACCAATACGTTAAAATACCTAGCTAGCTTTGTCGCCAACCCAGCCAACGAACATAGTCTAGTCACCAGCTTTAATGACAAACTAATTAATATCAAATCGTTAGAAAAACAACAGCAACTAGATTTGCTTGAGTCAGCGAGTAACATCGTGTCGCAGAAGATATACCCAGCCTACCGCGAAATTGATAACCTGATGCAAGAACTGCAGGATAAAGCGCCTGAAAACGTCGGCATATGGGCCCAACCCAATGGTGAGAGCTTCTATCAGCATGGGATCACTTATCTCGCCGACTCAACGCTTAGCGCCGATGAAATCCATCAGTTAGGCGTGGCTGAAGTTACCCGCATTACCGCCGAAATGGACAACATCTTAAAGGCTAATGGTTACAGCGAAGGAACTGTTGGGGAGCGCATGATCCAACTTAATAATGAGCCTCGCTTCCTCTATGAGGATTCCGATAAAGGCCGAGCGCAACTGCTCAACGACCTAAGCCGAGATATCGAAATTGTCATGGAAAAAGCCCCACAACTGTTTTCGACTTTACCGCCCCAAGAAGTCATCGTTAAACGTGTTCCTGTTGAAACAGAAGCGGGTGCGGCAGGCGGATCTTATATGCCACCAGCATTAGATGGCAGTCGAGCCGGCGTCTTCTTTATCAACTTGATGGACATGACTTCAATCTCCAAGTACGGACTGAAAACATTAACTTATCACGAAGCGGTACCTGGGCATCATTTCCAGATAGCCCTCAATATGCTGCAAACAGATATCGGCTTGATGCGTCAAAATGCGTCCTTTAATGCCTATATTGAAGGTTGGGCACTGTACTCTGAGCAAGTCGCTTTTGAGATGGGTATGTATGATAATGATCCTTGGGGCAATTTAGGCCGTCTAAAAGCTGAGGCTTATCGAGCAGCAAGACTGGTGGTTGATACTGGACTGCACCATAAAAAATGGAACCGCCAACAAGCCATTGAATACTTTGCCCAAGCCACGGGCTCAACTCAAACTAATGTGGCCTCAGCCATTGACCGCTATATCGCTTGGCCAGGGCAAGCACTGGGCTATAAGCTGGGAATGTTAAAGTTGATAGAACTCAGAGCCAAAGCACAGCAGGCAATGGGTAAGCAGTTTGATATCCGTCAATTCCATGACCTCATACTGCTTCCGGGTGCCCGCCCGATGAATGTGGTCGAAGCCGATATTGATCGCTGGATTGCCGAAAGCGGCCAAGCTTCTCAGCCTATCTCATAGTTATATACCCTTCAGTAATGGATCGCTGAGTGGCCTGTACTCACGCAGCGATCGTCTCCTTTTCTCCACGCTTTAATGGTTAACAGTAATTCACTTCATAGACAATTTAGAGTGACAGAGATCACATACCTATTCTCTGTTCAGTGAGAGAATGCGCGCCTTTAAATAGTCAAATCAACTCAAGTTATTAAATATGCATCCCACAAGATCAAACCATGTATCCCCTTCATTTAAAGGCAATGCACTCGCAGCCATCTCGTTTCTATTATGGGGTTTGATGCCGCTCTATTATCATTTTCTGCCTAATGCGAGTGTCAATGAATTATTGGCGTTTAGGATCCTTTTCTCGGTTCCTTTTATGGCATTAGTCTTTCTAGTAATGGGGCGCAGAATGCCTGCTATTTCACAGCTCAAGGCCGACAAAAAATCTGTCGTACTCTGTGGACTAGCGTCACTGATCATGTGTGTCTCTTGGTATAGTTTCACTTGGGCTATCACTCATGGACAAGTTCTCGCTGCCAGCTTAGGTTTTTTCATCAACCCTCTTTTGGCCATTGGTTTAGGTGTCTTATGTTTAGGGGATAAATTAACTGCAGCGCAAAAAATGGCGGTAGTATTAGGGATATGTGGCATTAGTTATATGGTCTATAGCTACGGCGAACTGCCTTGGCTTGCACTCTGCATGGGCAGCTTCTTTGCCCTTTACGGTTTATGTAAAAAGTTTATTCGCTTCGATTCCCTCACCTCAGTAACACTGGAAGCCATCTGGTTATTACCTTTTGCTGCAGCTTATCTGATCTGGTTATGGAGTTCAGATCAAAGTGTCGCCATATCGTCAGCATTATCAGGAGAGTTCTCTATATTGCTGCTCTATATTGGGACAGCGCCTCTGACCCTAATGCCATTAGTCTTCTTTGCTTTGGCTATCAGGGCCACCAGCTTATCTATGATAGGGCTAATGCAATATATCGAGCCTAGCTTGCACTTCCTTCTCGCTGTTATTTTGTTTAATGAACATTTAGATAATGTCAAAGCGATCAGCTTTGCATTGATCTGGACGGGACTGCTGCTATGCTCCCTAGAAGCCCTGCCAGCACTAAAACATCGACGAGCTCGACATAATAACTAAACTTATGGTCTTTAAGGGCAATGATTTAATTCCTCTAATATGTCATCAACAACTTGATGGCTAAATATCATCGACATATGTAGATAGACGTTAAATTGCTTGTTCACTGCCACAGGCCAATGGGAACGACTCGGCGCAACGGTATAATCAATCCTTGCGCTATAGGAAAAAAGCGACAGTTCACTCACTGTACTGACCGTCTCATCTAGTAAGCTTAACAATTCACTGTTCGGCCTAAGCTGTTTGAAAGCTTTTGACGGATAGGGAAGATAAGCCATATAACTGCCACGATGGGGGCTTGAGATAGTGAATAAGTGCGTAGTGCGTAAGTGCCCCTCTAACTGTTGCAGATAATAGCGAGCAACTATTCCCCCCATACTAAAGCCAACAATAGCGATCTCTCGCTCATATCCGAAACGATTGTGGATCTGCTGTTTCAAGTTTTCAGCAGCAAGCTCAACGCCATCTCTGCCATCGAAGGGAGCTAAGGTAGGGGCAAAACAATCGAAGCCCTGAGACTCGAATTGTCTCTTCATCCAGTCCATCACCCTGCCAGTATTAAAAATACCGTGTACTAAAACTAACTTTGGTCTATTCATCTGTCAGTAAGCCTCAAATTTTACGCCGATTTTAGCGAGCAATTTTGTTATCATTGCGCAGCGGCAACGGCCTGCAATCAATATTAGCCATTTAAACGAGTTATTTACCATGTCTATCTCTACATTTTTAGCTTCCGCCCTCGAAAAACGTCACCCGTTACTTGCCCAAGCTAAGACAAGCAATACTGATTGTTATCGTGTATTTCATGGCACTGTCGAAGGCGTAAATGGCCTAAACATAGATAGGTATGGTGAAGCGTGGTTAATACAAACTTTTCATCAAACACTCAATGACCTAGAGCTAACAGAAATTCGAGATGCGTTAACGCAAGTCGAAGCACTGCCCATTATCTACAACGATCGCTCCGATAAAAACTCTCGAGTGATGAATCAACTTGATATTTGTAGCGAAGACATTGCCAATCAAACTCTGGTGATGCATGAAAATGGCATTAAATTTATCTCTAAGCTACGCCACGAAGGACAAGATCCGCTGCTGTTTTTAGATATGCGTGTCGGCCGTGAATTTGTCAAAGCCAACAGCAACAACAAAACCGTACTCAATCTGTTCTCATACACCTGTGGCATAGGTGCAGCAGCTGCTGTCGGCGGAGCAAAACGTGTGGTCAATATCGATTTTTCATCATTCGCCTTAGAAGCAGGCCGCAAAAATGCTGAGCTTAATGGTGTATCAGATGTTTGCCAGTTTATTCAAAGCGACGCCTTCCCAGCACTGCGTCAGCTAGCCGGACTTAAAGTGGGAGGCCGCCGTAATCAAAAACTACCCGCCTACCCCAAAATGACCGCGACACAGTTTGACCTGGTTTTCCTCGACCCACCACGTTTCGCCAAAAGTGCCTTCGGTACCGTGGATCTGATCAATGATTATCAAGGTCTATTTAAACCCGCCATGTTAACCACCAAGAAAGGCGGCACCATCGTCTGCTGTAACAATGTCGCCAAAGTTGACCGTCAGGCTTGGTTTGATAGCTTAGTCAAATGTGTCGAAAAACAGGGACGCAGTGTCGTCAACCACCAGTGGTTAAACTGCCATGAAGACTTCCCTTCGTTTGATGGTAATCACCCATTGAAGATGGTCGCTTTAACTTTAGGTTAAAGCCTTTAGTTTCAGTGTTGGATGACTTGTCGGATAACACGTTTCAAGTATCTTTGAAGTTGGGTTCATTTGGCAGGTTTGGTGTTTAATTGTTTTTAGGTAAGCATGGCCTCAATGTTGTTTATTGCTTGCAGCAGGCCGATGTGTAAACACTTCTGTGACACGCCGCAAGCACAATCCCTGTGGGCTCTACCGTGACATCCCTGTCACGGAAGGTCACAGCCGCATTCACACCTGATTATTTATCTCTTCGATTTTGCCTAATTCGCTACGACCCGTTTATTAGTGCCCTTCTAAAGAAGGGCTTTTACGGGGTCTCTCAACGTAAATGTCACCCATTATTTCAACTTGGGAGTAATTCTACAGACTCGGTACTGGTAACAACGGCGCGTTAGCTTGTCATTCAAAAACAATGACAAGACTCAATCGTCAGATTTTATTGCACTTGTTAATGTGGTATTCACCAAAGTATTTGGCATTTAATAACCCCGAACGACGAAGAAAAGTACACATATCGCAACTATAAGCGTATATAATCGCAGGGCCGAGATTTCCATTCTCTGCCTCTGAAGCCAAATATGCATTGAACTCTTTTTTGCTTTGCCGACGCCCATGATTTGAAGCTAGATTGTGTTCACCAATAGGGGTTGTACCGTTAGTAACATATTGTTTTGCTGCTGCCAATGTTGGTAATGGCCCGAAGTCATGTTTTTGTTCACTATTTAGTACATACCAGCTTGAACCCTCTTTGATAATATACCTTCCATCAGATACAGAGTATTGACCTGACTGAATCCTTTTTACAGCAACCATGCTTCTCCCCATTGCCTAACGTTTGATTAAACAACTGCACAAAAATCAAAGCCACCCATTATAAATCAATAGCATACTGAATCTTTAGCATACGGTTTAATGCTCTACTAGTTTACGCAAGACCCCAAGCGAGTGGTTCAAACTTTACGGTGCTGTAACGGAGGAAAAACCATTGTATTCGGCATATATGATGAAATTCAGGCAGAACTTTTTGACTCTGTGTTTATGAGCCTATTTTAGGGTGAAATGTTTAACATTCTTAGTCTGCTTGTAGGTGCTGACAGCTACGAGAGAAATGCCGTCGTCGCTTTCCCAAATGTTCACAATAGCGGGTTAGCTCTTGCAGTGTTCCTACTGGACCATGAAATAGTTTGCCAAAGTCAGTAATGATTTTTATCCAGTTATTACTGGGAATATTGAGTCTGTGAAGTATCTTTTCAGCACTAGCAGAAATTGCGCTTCGCTTGTCATCACAAATGATTCTGCCCGTTTCATCAACTAATACAAGATAGTCCTTCAGTGTGAAATTTATCCCTTTAGGTTGATTAAGGCGTTCATCCCCAATAAAGGGTAGTAGCTTCGCTGGCTGCTCATCGTTTATGGCAGACTTTATTCTAAGTTGGATACTAGTGTGATCTGATTACTCTGGCGTATCAGCCACTTTTGCTCGAATGGGATTGAGGTCAACATAAGCCATGCAAGCCAATACTGCAGCTTCATCCAATAACGCCTGACTTTTAAAGCGCCCCTCCCAAAATCGCCCCGTACAACCATCTTCCTTATTCGCCATTCGAGCAATGGGTTCGTTTAATGCTCTCATAAACCAAGATATGTCACTTAATCGACTTCGGTATTCGGCTATCGAATGTTTTAAATTGTTAACTTCATGGCTTTCAATCACTTCACCTTGAGCAAACTTCTGAGTAATGTCAGTCCCTTTGAATAGTTGATGCCAGTGCTCCACCACTTCTCTATCAGTCCAACGATTAGACTCATAAATATCAACGTTCAGAACAAGATGGAGATGGTTTGACATCACTGCATAGGCGGCAACATCAATTGCAAATACACCCGCTAACTTTAGCAACTGAGATTCGACCCAACCACGCCGATGGTCATAGTTTTTCCCTGTGAATTTATCATCCCCCAAAAGTATGGCTCGTCGAGATACTCGTGAGCAACAATGGTACCAAGGCGTGTCTTCAATACTAATTTGAGTTATTCTTGGACGCGGCATAACAACCTCTCACTTAAGCTCATCATTAAAGCTTAGTAAGTGACATGAAGTTATGCCATTTAGAATGGGTGGCACTATTTCCCTGTCGAGATACTCGTGAGCAACAATGGTACCAAGGCGTGTCTTCAATACTAATTTGAGTTATTCTTGGACGCGGCATAACAACCTCTCACTTAAGCTCATCATTAAAGCTTAGTAAGTGACATGAAGTTATGCCATTTAGAATGGGTGGCACTATTTCCCTCTATTTCCTCTATTTCCCGCACTATTTCCAAACAAAGCGATTCACCACGGAGAAAATCAACAGCAAGAGCTCCTGCTCTTCTCTGTGATCTCCGTGAAGCGTAGCGCTCCGTGGTGAAAATTTTTTTGCCTTAAACTTTAAACACTTTTAACCACGAATGAGGCAACTTGACGGCTCCAGCCGTAAAAATGTCATTCAATAAAACTCAAATCGAAGCACTGTATTACAAACCACCTAAGGTGAGCTTAGTTGGGTCTAATAGCACCTCTAACTCTCCTCGTGGGATATCCGTTTCCTCTTCGGCAACGTCGAGTACTGGTCGACCCTCCTTGTAGGCTTTCTTGGCAATATCAGCGGCTTTGGCATATCCAATAATCGGATTCAAAGCGGTGACTAAGATGGGGTTACGCGCCAATACTTTCTGTAACTGCGCCTCATTGACAATGAAAGTGGCTATCGCTTTGTCTGCCAGTAGATAACTTACATTGGCAAGTAGATTGATACTGGAAAGCAAGTTGTCTGCAATCATAGGCAACATGACATTTAATTCAAAATTACCTGATTGACCACCAATGGTGATGGCGCAATCGTTTCCAATAACCTGAGCGGCAACCATAGCGGCAGCTTCAGGGATCACTGGGTTTACCTTACCCGGCATAATCGATGACCCAGGTTGCAAGGCTTGCAGTTCAATCTCACCAAAACCCGCTAACGGCCCTGAGTTCATCCAACGGAGATCGTTAGCTATTTTCATCATAGACACCGCGATGGTTTTCAGCTGACCCGACAAAGCAACCGCGATATCTTGAGTGCCTATGTGACTGAAAAAATTGTTCGCGGACATAAAGGTTAAACCGGTTGCTTCACTGAGTATACGGTTAAACTCGGCGGCGAAATCCTTATGGGCATTAATGCCTGTTCCCACCGCAGTGCCTCCCTGCGCGAGGCTGTGTAACTTAGGCCTTATTCCATCAATCAGTTCGATATTTTGCTCTATCTGGCTCGCCCAACTCAGCAAGCTCTGGCTCATACGCACCGGCATTGCATCCATCAGATGAGTTCGCCCAGTCTTCACATGATGATCAACTTCATCGGCTTTTTGCTTAATCACTTTCAACAGATGCTTAAGCGCAGGTAGAAGGTGTCCGTCTAGCTCCATCGCCGCGCTGATATGAATACAGGATGGAATAATATCGTTGCTGCTTTGACCATAATTAACATGATCATTTGCGCCGACGGTTTGGCCCGCTATTTTAGAGGCCAAAGTGGCTAAAACTTCATTGGCATTCATATTCGAGCTGGTGCCCGAGCCAGTTTGAAACACGTCAACAGGGAAATGTTGCATCATATTTTGCTCGTTAAGCAGTTGGCTTACTGCATCTGAGATTGCATCAGCCATATCTTGTGGTAACAATGCTAGTTTGGCATTAGCTTGAGCCGCAGCCGATTTAGCCATAAGTAAGGCTCTAATAAAGGCTTTAGGCAGAGTTTTGCCACTGATAGGAAAGTTATTCACCGCTCGCTGGGTTTGAGCACCATAGAGCGCTGAAGCCGGAACCTGAAGTTCTCCCATACTGTCTCTTTCAATACGTGTATTCATGATCTTTCTATTCATCCTCATTGCCGTTTGATATACATTGCCCCCGTTTCTATGAGCTGTTTCAGTGAGCAAAACCAGGTTTAAAGAACTGGCTAGTGATTCTTAATTCATAAAAGAGTTTTTCTAACTCTTGTTTTTGAGAATCACAATCCACCAGCCTCGACAACACGCTAAGAGGCTTATAGATGTTATCTAAGCACCAGAGCCGCCAGTGACTTGAGAGCATGTCATCAGATAAAGTATCGAGCAGTAATTGATATTCCGCGACATAAAGAGACCAAGCGGCATGCTTACACCCTCCCACCAAAGCTTCCTCCATGGAAAACCAGATCAGCACCAAACTTGGATTATCAACCTCTTCACCATGGCGTATCTTATGGCGCAGCACATTAATCGCAGGATCTTGACGTTCAAACTGTGGGAAACATTGACACATACAAACCACTTAATGAGAATAACAATTAATCTCATTAAGTGGTTTTATCTATGATAAGTCAACGATATTTACTCAATTCAGTAATTAGCTAACTTAGCTAAGCATAAACTTGCAGATTAAAATACTTACTGATTTGTTATCTATTCCTTGTGAGATTTGACATATAAATTAGCAAATGGCTGGGCTGTTAAGCCATGGGCAAGAATACTCATTAACACGGTCAAAGTGACGATGGCATAGATGGTTTCTAACCCTTGCATCGTCCCCATATCATGAACAACGATTAACACGTACAGAATTGAAGCTATGCCCCGTGGGCCAAACCATGCGATAAACGCCATGGTAGCTAGATCCAATTTGGCACCAATCAAACTGATCATTACAGGAAGCATTCTCAGTACGGTTAGGCTTAAAAAAGCATATAAAACAACATCAAAAGTAATATAGGGTAAGGTGATAGGAACAAAGACCAAACCGAATAAAAAGAAGCTCACAAGTACAAATAATTCACCTTCAGTCTCGGTAAAACCCTCAATATGTTGTCTGGTTGTTTCACTCGTATTGCCCGCGTAAAGACCCGCAAAAAAAGCAGCGATAAAACCATTACCACCGAATGACTCGGCCAAATAAAAAGACAAAATAGCTAAAGCTATGGGAATAAGATTCTCATAATTCAACTCCATCCATCTCCTCTCAACGGCCTTCATGGTGAACTTAGTGCCTAGGTAGCCAACAGCGCCACCCACCAAGGCCCCAAACACAATTTGTTCAACCACATAGCCCATCCAGTCGTTATTTTGGGTTTCCGTTAAGCCACTAAGGATCATTGCAACCACAGTTAACACTATGGGGAAGACGATACCATCGTTTAAGCCACTCTCAACATTGATGCTCAAGCGGATCCTTTCAGGCACTTTTGGATCCGTTACCACAGCTTTGCCCAACGCGGCATCAGTCGGCGTAAGCAGTAACGCCAGCAAGAGCAGATAAGTCACAGGCTCGTCGGGGAAGATAAGCGTTGCAACAAAAGTTCCGGCAACAATGGTGATAGGTAAACCTATGAATAACAGACGAGCGGGGATTTTCCAGGATTGTTTTAATAACTTGAAATCCAGCAGAGCAGCATCGGCAAACAACACTAGGACCAAAGCGATCTCAACGATTATTTTCACAAAACCAGCATCGACCTCCACCTGAGTAATATTAAAGCCTAAGGGAGAAATTAATATCCCAAAGCAGGTAAACATCATGGGGCCAGAAATATTAAATCGGGACAAAGCTTTAGAGATATAGCCGTAAAGCAGTACCAGTAAGGCGATGATTAAAATTACGATATGGTCGTCCATGTACACCCTCAAATACGATACAATTACGTTGAATTCACGTGGGATTTAAGCAGTTACAACTTCAGCGACCTAGATTAGCAAATATGCGCTTATTTAGCATGTACTGAATGTGAGTTCCAAGCCATTACTGCATTAAAATGAGTTCACTTTAATCAACTATTTTAGACATATATTTCAACTATAAATTATAGTTTGAAGTTAGGGTTCTTAAAGTGGCCTGCATCAGTAAACCATAATGAAAGCACCATCTTCAAGCTAGATCCTGAAACCAATTCAGGATGACGACAGGCAGTATTAACCATTTCTGAAAACTCAAAATTCAAAGCTATTCGTAAAACCTAATCAACCTTCATTCAATAACTTACAAGATTTTCGCCACGGAGTTCACTGAAGACACGGAGAGAATCAAAAGCAGCTCACTACAACTCAAAAAAGCCAAATCGAAGAGATATCCTGCTTTAAATCATCAGGTGTCGATACGGCTGTGACCGTCCGTGACATGGATGTCACGGCCGGGACTATAGGGGTATATTTGTGTCGTGTCACAAAAATTTCTACACATTAGCTCACCGCAGGTGATAAGTAACAATGAAAGTTCGACTTAAAAAAACTCCCAATACCAACTCAGCCAGAAGCTAAATCAGAAAATGAAACCTACCTTCATTCGAAGGCATCTACATTATGGTGTAACAATATTAAACACGCCTTTTGGCTTATCCAGTAACCCGAAAAAGCTCACCAGATCGAGCTTACTGCCCTCAATACCCAGTTCATCTGAAAAGAGTATATCCGCAGCACTGGCGCTACCTATGATGATATCGATAAAGAGCTCATGACTGATATTCAATGTCGCATCGGCATCGGCATTTTTCGGTGCTTTTCTATGGTTTAACACCGCATTTTTAAGGGTCAGTACGTAATTTTCATCGAGATCGGTGAAATGGATATTGAGTACAAGTTCCTCACCAAACGCATCAGGGCCTACCACTCGTGACGCCATGGATTGCAGGAAGTTCTCCACCGGCGATCGCAATAAGATCTGTTTCATCGAAGCCAGATCAATTCCCTTCTCTGGTGCTCCGTGGCGCAGCTCATACGCGGCTGAAAGGTAAACATCTCGCCAAGGAGCCGACTCAGCCTGATAACCTAACTGATCATAGGTGTTAGCCAATAAGGCTTTGGCCGCACTATTGTCGCTGTCGGCGAACACTAAGTGATTTAGCAGCTCAGCAGCCCAACGATAACTTCCTTCAGAGTAAGCTGCCTGAGCATGCTTTAACACCGCGTCAGCCCCTCCCATCACCGCGACATACTTAACAGCCGCACTTTCTTGGGGCAGAGGGTCTAAATTCACAGGATTGGCGTCATACCAGCCAAGATAAGCTTGATACACAGCTTTGGCATTATGCTTGGCCGTTCCATAGTACCCTCGACTCGAAAATGTATTCGATAACGAAGGTGGCATCTGGATCTCTTCTGCAATCTCATTTGGCGTCAAACCAGCATTAAGCATACGTACCGATTGATCATGAATATATTTATAGGTATCTCTTTGCGTCTCTAAGAAGTCTGAGATGGCACCATTACCCCATATGGGCCAATGGTGACTGCCAAAGTAGACTTGTGCCTCTCCTTGCTCCATTAACGCATTATCGATAGAACGGCTCCACTGTAGCGCATCCCTCACTTTAGCGCCCCTTAAGGTATAGAGGTTATGCATAGTCTTAGACACCAGCTCAGCACCGCAATAGGCTTTCTGCTCAGGCAGATAAAAAGTGAACTCGGCGGGAGCTTCTGAGCCCGACACGATTTGAAAATCAAATTGGATCCCATCAATGATATGTGACTCATCAATTTCAACCGAGAGAGTCGGTGATAAAATACCAAAGGTGCCAAACGCTGGCTCTTTACCTAAACCTGAGTCGATATGCCCTCTCTCGCTCCGAGGCAGTTGCTTACCATACATATACATGGCGCGGCGACTCATGGCCGTTCCCGCCATGACATTTTCACTGGTCGCTTCATGCATAAATCCAGCGGGGGCGACAATATCGATCCCAGCCAACTCAGTGTCAATATCTCCCTTAAAAAGTCCTAGTGCCCCACCAAAATGATCCATATGGCTGTGGGTAAATATAATGGCAGCAACGGGCTTTTCACCTAGCTGTTGATTCACGAAGTCCATCGCAGCACGAGCGGTTTCGGCGGTGGTGAGCGGATCGACAATGATCCAGCCACTTCTCCCCTCAATAAGGGTCATATTAGCCAGATCGAAACCACGGATCTGATACACCCCCTTAGTCACCTCGAACAAGCCTTGGATATTATTCAGGCTAGCCTGACGCCACAGGCTAGGATTCACACTGGCGGGGGCGTCTCCATGAATAAACTCATATTCAGGTGTGTTCCATATCGTCTCCTCTTGTGAACCACTCACTTTGAGATTAGGAAGAGTGGCAATTAAGCCACGTTTGGCATCAGTAAAATCTTGGGTGTTTTCAAATGGAAGCTGCGTTAGTAATTGGCTATTAGCCGCAATGGTGTAATCCGAAGCCGGAGAGAAACCCTCAGCATCTACGCGACTTGACTCACTCCCATTTATCGGTGGCTTATCCGGCACACATGCCACCAACAACAAGCTCATTGAGTAAGGAAGTACAAAGCTAAACGCTTTGCCGGCTTGCTCTCTTATGGATTTAACATTAGTCCTGATATTCGGGCTCGAGAGTGTCGTAAAGTAGGTAGGAAGATTCAACATATGGCTAAGCTCTATCGATAACAATTCAAACTAACCTATTACATCTCCACAACACTGGGGTTATCATTTTCCGCCAACCATCAATTAAACAGAATTTGAATCATGTTCTATTTTTTGTAGGAGGCGCTTAGGTGTAGACGGTATCGGCTGGGACTAATCCCATACCAGAGATGAAATGCTCGGGTAAAGTTACTTAAACAGGTATAACCGAGCTTATCGGCCAATTGAGTCACACTTAGCTCACTATTTCCCAGATAATAATGCGCCAGCTCCTTACGTTTATCTTGCAATAACAGCCTAAAATTGGTGCCCTCTAATTGCAGGTATCGACTCAAGGTTCGCTCACTGATGTTATAGATTTTTGCCGCTTTAGCAGCCGTTGGATCACCAACAACTAGCATTGCATGTATCGCCTGATAGGTCTTCTCTCTCCATGTAAGCGCCTGCATCTGATGTAAATATTGGCGCACTTGATGCTCGTTCTCTGCCGCCAATTTAGGATCTGCCATCACAGTGGACTTTTCAAGCATACCTCTGTCCATCCACATACAGTTTTCCTGTTTGTTAAATGAGACTTTGACCTTAAAGCACGCCACCCAAGGAGTAGGATCTTTTGGCTCTGCTCGCATCAAGTCGACACGGTGAATAAAGCTGGAGTCACCTATCATCAAGTCACCGTGGTGCATCAAGGTGGCAAAAAATGCATCTATTGCCATATGACTAATATCAACCCCATCAAGAGGTGTAATAGTGAAACCTAGCAACTGAGGCGTTCGCTGTAACTTGATGCTGGCTGAGTTACTCACCAACGCATAGTAACTAGGTAACCTCTCAAAAGCTAAAGCTAAGGTATCAGAGGTCATCATCAGACGCCCCAGAGCCCTAAAATGCATTGGGTAGGCATACTGACCCACCCTTAGACCAAATGAAGCCGACTGTGTCGCAACTTCGACACCATGCCAAAACCGAGTCATCAAATCGATGGGAACGCGAGAATCCGGATCCGATTCTAACTGAGCCAAGGACAAACCTGCATCTTCAAATATCGCGCTAGGCTCTATACCCGAAGCATTTAAGCTTCGCGCTACGGCTAATGACCAAGCTGCAATGGTTGTATATTTGGCTTCAGTTGATCTTGTCTCATGTTCTGATAACACTGAAACCAAGTTCTCCGGAATAGATCCCCCAAACTTCATAAGCTAAGCTGGAGCACGTAACATATGAAACTCATCTTCATCCTCAGCTACTAAAGTAAACCCTAAGCGTAAATAGAGTTCTTTAGCCGGATTAGCTTTCAATACAGTGAGCTCAATCGGTTTACCACTACTCATCGACCACTCGATAACCCGACCCAGTACCATCTTACCTAAACCATAACCCTGATGAGCAGGTGAGATTTGGATCTGCATGATCTCAAACTTGTCACTCTCCTCGCGAAACTTCAATGTCCCAACTCTCTCTTGCTGACAGATGATCAGATGTGAGCAATCATAAGCCTCATCGAGCCGAGACAGATGCTCCGCTTGAGTCAAGAATATTCCCGCTTCCTCTAAGTGATCCACCATAGTCAAAAGCCTCAGTGTTAATAAAAAATCACGATCCTCGGATCCAGCCTTAACCAGCCCAAAATCCATTCGGTTTCACTCCCTATTGTGCAAATGTTATCCATTATATTTAGGCTATCAGTTTTGCGTTTACATTTCTCCCTTGTAATTTTCAACCAACCTAAACCAAAAAAGAAAATATAGAATAAACAGAGCTTCATATGAATACTACACCCTAGTAGCACCCACAAGCAGTAAACAACACTAAAAACACCGAAAGAAATGACTATGTCATATATACAAAATTTCATTACTCAAAGATTAAGTATAAGAAAAAAGTAAAAATAACAAATTAATCACCATCAAAAATAAAAACAACACATCAACGTAACTAGATGTTATTAATGAATATAAAAGCAAACATATAAAAATAATCTTTATAGATAATTTATTTTCTTTACTTCTGATTAAAATGAGAATACATTCGCAAAAAATAACCATTCGTTGGTTAATCACGACTTACACCACCAAAGACACCTAGACTAGTTAAAAACAAGTTAAAGGGGATGAATGTGACAATTAACACTAATGAAACAAACAAAAATAGCACGTTCGTCCCAGTAGCAGGGCTATCGTTTTTCGCTGTGGCTTCCGGCTTTTTAATGAGCCTAATCCCACTATCGTTATCCTCTTTCGGACTTGATGATTCACTTGTGCCATGGCTTGCCAGTATCTTTTACTTTGGTCTGCTTATCGGTGCAACTTGCATAGAAAGTATCGTTGCAAAAACCGGACACAGAATTGCATTCATCCTGTTTTTGGCCTTACTGATCTCGACCATAGTCTTGATGTTATGCTTTCCAAGTGCTGGAACTTGGTTACTGGCTCGATTTATTGCAGGTTTTGCTGTTGCTGGTATATTCGTTGTCGTCGAGTCTTGGCTACTGATGGCGGATAACGCGAAACAGAGGGCTAAACGTTTAGGCCTATACATGACCTCTCTTTATGGCGGCAGCGCCTTAGGTCAGCTGGGTATAGGTCCTGTTGGAATCAATGGGGTATTACCTTACTTATGTGTGCTCGTGCTATTAATGCTAGCAATATTGCCTCCTTTATTGATAAAAAAAGGGCAGCCTAAAAACGAGCATAATCAGAAAATGAAGTTTCGTGAAATAAAGAAACTTAGCCGCCCTGCAATGCTCGGTTGTCTAGTTTCAGGACTGTTACTTGGGCCTATATACGGAATAATGCCTGTTTATATTACCAATCAGGTGGGCTCAGCAGAGCAAACTGGTATATTGATGGCTACCATCATTTTGGGTGGCATGTTAGTGCAACCACTAGTGAGCTATTTATCGCCTAAGATGAGTAAAAGTTTGCTGATGGCACTTTTTTGTCTGTTCGGTACACTGGCTATAATAGGCATTTTAGAGTCACACTCATTTATGGTACTCACTGCAAGTTACCTATTGTTGGGCGCTTGTAGTTTCGCGATATACCCAATAGCTATCACACTCGCTTGTGATGCAATAGCAATGGAAAAAATCGTCTCAGCAACTGAGATAATGTTATTGAGCTACAGTATCGGCTCAGTGTTTGGTCCCTTGTTGGCATCGAATCTATCGGATTCTCCCAATGCATTGATCTTCTATTTAGGCGGTTGTTTAGCGACGACTTGCCTCTATATGTTTATCAAGAGTGTTGAAAAGATCCACACTGGTCAGACACCTATTCCAGGCGCTTAACCCTAAAAGGAGGCTTTCAGCCTCCTTTTTTATATCCCATTTTTATGCCTCTACATTTAGAGCCAATACCTCGCTATCTCGCCTACTCATAAACAGTGCAAATGTAGTAGCAGTGCAAATCCAAGTCTCACTATTGCAACACGCAACCAAATCCAAATTTTTAACCAACTGATAAATAAACTGATCTTTTTTGGTTCGAAAATTGCCTTATCTAACTATCAGAAGATGCAAATTGCGCTAGAAAAAAATGTTCGAATGTAATGAGCAAGTACATAAATAAAGCGGTAGGTAACAATTATGAATCAACATGAATTTCCAGATTTCGACACCTTGATGAAAATGGCAAAAAATAATCCTGAAAAACTTGATAATTTACTTAGGGATGAGATCAATCAGGTGATAGGCAGTGCATCGGAAGAGCATCATCATCGTCTAAGGGGCTTGCAGTTTCAAGTTGATGCCCAGCGAATATTAGCTAAAAACCCGATGGATGCCTGTATCCGTATTTCACAGATGATGCACAGATCTTTAGGTAAGTTGCATATGACACTTAATGAGTTTTCCGAACAGCATGATCACAGCAACTGGGCATTAAATGACTTGTCAGATAAACAACACGATGTCAGTGATATTATTTACTTTGAGCGAAGTAAACACTCACCTGAAGCAACATAATTTTTTATCATTGTCTAAAAGCGGGTAAACATTGGAACACTTTTGCCCGACTTAACCACAAGCTAGTAGTGCTATTGGGAGGTTTAATGATGTGGTGAAACTTTAACTCATGTCAATTTATCATCAAGCTGAACACATCACGTACTATTCGCTAAAGCCCTTTCCAATCTCTTCCCACTTTAATAAGTTCACCCTCTCATTTTTATTACTTTTCTACACTTAAAACAAAATTAGTTACACAAAATAAGTAGCATTCATATTATTGACTATAATTTGGACAGGTACAGGAAGGAAAGACGTTATAAAACCTAAAATACCTGCGCAATTAAGAAGAAATAACCGACATTGAGATGTCATCACTATTTTCCTTTAAGCATGATACAGATTAAGAGGTAACCAGATATGGCCGGGTTTATAAAAAATTTCTTTTCTTCATCAAAGACCCCATCTGCAACCGATGAAGCACAAAATGAACTTAGAAATAAGCAGATGCAGGAGGCTATCTCTGCTGCGGGGAGCCAAGCTGTTGAAAAAGTTCTGGGTCAATCTGTAGATTCTGTGATCATGATAGATGGCCAAAATATCGTCACTTTTATCAATGATGCTGCGATGAAAATGTGGGGATACCGCAAAGAAGAGGTGATCGGGAAAAACGTAAAAATGTTAGTCCCTAAAGAGCTCCAATCCCAGCATGATGGCTTTGTTAACAAAAATCGGCGTACCCGTGAAGATGTTATTGTGGGAACCAGTCGTGATGTTGAGCTTGTGCGTAAAGATGGCTCTAAGGTATGGATTAATTTAGCTCTCTCCAGATTAGATAATGAAGGTGAGGTTGGTTACGTTGGTTTTGCACGGGATATTAGTGCACAACGTCAGGCTAGTGAAACCATGCAACAAGTACTTGAGCAAGCTCTCGATGGAGTTATCACCATAGATACTCATAATATCGTCACATTTATGAATCCGGCAGCTGAAAGTTTATGGGGCATATCCAGGGAAGATGTCATAGGTAAAAATGTAAAGATGTTGGTTCCTAATGAGTTAAAAGCCAGTCATGACACTTTAGTCAATGCTAATCGTAATACAGGCATTAATAAAATAGTCGGTACCAGTCGAGATCTGGACTTAATCCGACCCGATGGCCGAACCATTCAAGCTAATCTTTCTCTCTGTAAAATAAAGGTAGGTGGTCAGATAGGTTATACCGCCTTTGTGCGTGACATTACCGAGAATAAGCTGGCACAAGAAGCAATAGATCAGACCTTGGAGCAGGCCTTAGACAGCGTAGTTTCTATTAATGAGCACAATATCGTGACCATGTTCAATAAAGCAGCAGAAGAACTGTGGGGTTATAAACGTGATGAAGTTATTGGTAAAAATGTCAAAATGTTAGTGCCATTAGAACTGCAGGCAAACCATGACAATTTAGTCAATGCAAACAGAAATACCGGTATAAATAAAATTGTCGGCACCGTTAGAGAAGTCCCCATTTTTTGTAAAGATGGCGGTAAAAAATGGGGTTCACTCTCACTCTCTAAGGTTGAGGTCAGTGGGCGAATTTTATACACAGCCTTCCTTCGCGACGTAACTGAAGAGGTCGAGATGCGCGATGGTATGAATGAAATTATGGCCAATGTGGCTAAATCCAGCAGCGAGATTGCCGATATCGCTAAAGTTATCGATGGGATATCCAACCAAACTAACCTACTCGCCCTCAATGCCGCCATCGAAGCCGCGCGTGCCGGAGAGCATGGACGAGGATTCGCGGTCGTTGCTGATGAGGTTCGCCAATTGGCATCTCGTTCATCTGAATCAGTGACAGAAATAAACAAACTGTCTGAAGAGACTCAGCGATTCTTGCAAGATTTAGCCAGAAACCTCAAACTCGACCAAATATAATGAATTAAAATAAAACACCTCTCACTTTATTCAAGTGAGAGGTGTTTTATTAAAAAATCAACTGCTAACTAAAGTTTCGCAGCTTACCCATTTATAATTAACATTAGCCATATATACACAAGTAAGCCGTTTGAATAGAAACTTTCACCTGAAACTTAGCGTCACCAACCACATCAAATTTATCGCCAGCATTGAAAGTCTGCCATTCATCACTTCCAGGCAAAAGCACAGTCAATGCGCCCGATAGCACCTGCATCACTTCAGGCTTAGCAGTACCAAATTCATACACTCCCGCTTCCATCACACCTACAGAAGCAGGCTTACCTTCGCCTTGAAAACCAATCGACTTAACTTGCCCTTCAAAATACTCATTTACGGCTAACATCTTATTTCTCTTTAATAGAATAAATTTCCCCGCAAGATATACCACAAAAGGCTCAATATGGTTTCACTATTTAACTTTTAATGAACTTATAGATAAACCTGTCCGTTTTGCCACGAGTCTCATCTTCGAACACATTTATCGCCTTGTTATCGTCAGGATTCTTCAAGTAAAAAGCTTCCTCAACTAACCTAAAACCCGCCTCTTTCATCTGATACTTGACGATGTTTGAGTCAATTCTATGCACTGAATTTGGTGCGTCATAACCTGAACCTCTTACAGCCTCATGATCAATGATGATAAATACACCATCATCTTTCAACGACGCCCTAACCTTTGCCAGCGCTGCCTTATGATCGACGGCCTGTTGACGAAACTCAGTTTTCTTACCGGTTTTGTCATCCACATTATAGGTAAAGAAAAGGTCATGATAATTTAAGGCGGTAAAGGCAATATCGATACTTTTGTCGGGAATGTCCATATCAGCAATATCGATTTTGTCGAAACGAACCACATTATTTAAGCGATTATCTTTGGTACGCTCTATGATACGTTTTTCAGCAAAACGCCATATCACATTGTCATTTTGAGCATAAACCTTTCCTGTCGGGCCTACTGCCATCGAGAAGAGCTCTGAATACCAACCTCCGCCAGCAAACAGATCCAAAATATGATCGCCACTTTCCACACTGGCAAATTGCATCACCTTTGCGGGTTTACGTGCATCATCCCGCTCACTGTCTTTTGCAGGGCGATCACTGCTCACTAATATTTCATTCAATTCACTTAACGACAAAGGAGCGGCGTCTACAGTCGTCAAACTCGCCCCTACTATCAAACCAGCTAACATTGGTAATCTCATCATTATCCCTTAACCTGTTAAGTTGTGATTTGGATCTCTACTCTCAGCAACTTACCAGCAAAATCCCAAAGCAGGGATAAGCTTTACGCTGACCAATTGTTACAGAGCGTTACAAACAAGCCAAACCACATCCTCCATAGAGTACAACTTGCAGTAATCTCTGACATAAAATAATAAGCCTACCGCTACAGACCTTAATAAGTGCGCCCAAGACATTTAATCGATATCTACAACTGTGTGCTTCATCACGCTTTGAGCTCTTTCTCACTAATAACATCCTGGATAAATGTATATTGAAAATGCTCAACATAAGCTTGATACTTTCGAGCTTTTTTCACCTTAAATTTTTACCCTAAATAAACAATTTTATTCAAAAAATAATTCAATTAGAGAGTAACGATGAATAATGATAATAAAGATGTCGCATCAGGTTTAAACCGTCGAAATTTTTTGAAAACCTCGACTGGATTAGTGCTTGCAGGTGCTGGCACTATGATGTTTCCATCAATCGCCGCAGCTAAAGGAGATGGAGAAGGGGTTACCCAGTTTAAAGGCCATCATTCCGACAGTAAATTGTGGAGAAAAGTACGTAAGGAATTTGTATTAAATAAGCGCACTACTTACATGAACGTGGGCACCTCTGGCTCGATGCCGAAAAGCATTTTAAAGTCTTACGCTCGTAGCAATGAGATGATCTCAGCTAATCCTTGGCAGAGCAATGTGCCAACAATTGAACTGGCTAAGCAGGTCGCTCCAGGCTTTGGTGCCGATGATCACGAACTCGTATTAAACCGTAATACCACTGATGGTATGAACTCCATAATTAACGGCTTGCAGTTCGAAGACGGCGATGTCATTTTATCGACTCACCATGAGCATCCTGCTGTAACAATACCGCTTAAACACGTAAGTGAACGCTATGGTGTTGAAGTCGTCGAAGTTGAGATCCCTGTATATACCGGCGAGAACGAGATCTCAGAAGATGACTTTGTTAACGCATTTGCCGATGCTGTCGCTGAATACGGTAGCCGAGTTCGTTTGATTGTTTTCTCTCATGTGACCTACACCACGGGAACCACCTTACCGGCTAAGCGTATTTGTAAAGAAGTCGCTATTCCAAATCGTATACCGACACTCATTGACGGTGCCCATACTCCGGGTATGTTTAATCTCAACTTCCACGACATTGACTGCGATTTCTACTCAGGGGCTGGCCATAAATGGCAGTGTGGCCCAGGCGCAACTGGGATCCTGTATGTACGTGATAATGCCCAGCGTTTAGCCGAGTTTTGGAATGACCGTGAAACACCACTTTGGTGCATAAACTCATCCTCTTCCTCGACTGCACTGCAAGCTAAGTTGCAGTCTATTGGTCAAGATAACTACCCAGCTAAGCAAGCGTTAGCCGATTGTTGCGCTATGTGGGAAGAGATTGGCAGAGATGTGATTGAAGAGCGAGTGCTGGATCTCAGCGAGCTATGTAAAGAGGAGTTATTCGACACCTTCCCGTTTGCCAGCTTCTATGCACCTAATATCCGTGAGCTATCAAGCGGTTTAACCACCTTTAACCCCTTTTATGACCAATACGACGGCGAGTTATTAACCGAATTTCGCGATCGTCTACATGAAGAGTATGGCTATATTGTGCGCACGACCTCTTTCTATAACAAAAAAGAGGATATGCAAAAAATCCACACTATCCGGATCTCGACCCACCTCTTCCATGATGAAGATGATGTCGAAGGATTAGTCAAAGCGATGAAACGTCTATACCGAAAAATGTCGTAATCAATACCTATATTAACTCATAAAAAAACGGCTTTGAGGCATCCTCAAGGCCGTTTTCTATCTAGTTCTTTCATGCAATGGCACTGCAGGTCTCTTGTTCCAAAAGCAATTGTGTAAATGCCTCCGCAGTCACAGGGCGACTAAAGAGAAACCCTTGACCAAACTCACAACCATGGCTTTGCAGGAATTGAGCTTGCTGCTCATCTTCGATCCCTTCGGCTACAACTTTTAATTCCAGGGATTTAGCCATGGCAAGTATCGCCGTTACTAGAGCTCTATCTGCCTTACTTGACGCCATTTTGTTAATAAATGCACGATCAATTTTTAACTTGGAGAATGGGAACTTTTGCAGATAACTCAAGGCTGAATACCCAGTACCAAAATCATCAATTGAAAACTCAATACCCAACTGTTTAAGGTAAGCCAACATAGTCATCAAACTATTGTCTTTTTCAATTAATAAGCTTTCAGTCACCTCCATATCTAACTTATCTGCAGCAAGACCTGTTTCAGCGAGAACTTCAACGATCCTAGCCTGTAACTGCTCGCAATATCTAAACTGTACACTAGAGAAATTAATCGCGATTTTTATCGGACTTATCCCTTGCCACTTTGCAGCTTGTGAACATGCCTTATGTAGAACTATATCCCCAAGCTTATGAATTAAACCATTTTTCTCAGATAACGGAATGAATTCCTCTGGCGATACAACACCTAGCTCATTATCAGTCCACCGCATTAATGCTTCGGCACCGACTATTTTTCTGCGAGATAAATCTAAAATCGGTTGATAGTAGATCTCAATATCACCAAGATTTATCGCCTGATGCAGACGAACAGTTAGCGCTAATTTACGCTGTATCTCTTGATTCATACGCTCGTTATAGAAACTATAGCCATTTCGACCCGCATCTTTTGCCCGGTACAGCGCAGTGTCAGCCTTTTTAAGTAGAGTTTCCGCGCTATCTCCATCCTGTGGATAGATAGACATACCAATGCTGGTCGACACAAAAAACTCTTGGCAATCGATAAGAAATGGTTGCTCGAAGAGTCTCAATATCGAATTTGACTGCATCTTAGCCATATTTTGATGAGGTAGTTCAGACATAATAATCATGAATTCATCCCCGCCAAATCTAGCCACTGTGTCAGTATTTCGCACAGAATTGAGTAATCGTACGCTGGTTTGTTTTAATAGCTCGTCTCCAGCTTGATGCCCCACGGTATCATTGACCTGTTTAAAATTATCCAAATCAAGGAACATAACCAACACTTTAGTTTGGTTAGCCTGAGCAGTTCCAATTGCCTCATCTAATTTAGCCATACTGTGGGTTCGGTTCGCTAAACCAGTGAGTTCATCGTGAGTCGCCTGATAAGCGAGCTTATTCTCTGACGCTTTACGCTTATCGACCTCTTCAAGTAACAGTACATTTTGGTTAGTTAGTGCCTGTTGCTGCTCAGATGAAACGAGAATTTGAGTCTGTAACACTAAGTTAACGTTATTTACCCTCATTAAATAAAACAAACCGAGCATGACAGGCAGTGCCAATAAAGAGATCCCCGCAATAAACCAAGCTGAGGTGAAAATATCCTGCTCGTTAACAGGCTCAAACCAACTCTTTAATTTAAAGGGAGTCCCAGTAATGTCTTTCTCGAGGTAGATATTATGAGCTGATATATTGCTGTGACTTTGGGGCTTTCTAGGATTAAATGACCCAATCGCTTTATAAGAGCCCCTGGATACTGGATTAAACACAGCTAATTGCTTAAGCGAGTCCCACACTAAGATATCACCAAGTGGTGTAACCAACTTTAAACAGCTACCACTACTCTCATGCTCTTGAGTTGAAAGCTGGTGAATAACGACATCGTTATTAATCTCTGCAATCAATACTGCGACAGGTTTACCTTGATGGTAAATTGTATTTAGAAGCGTAATCGCTGGCCCATCTTGGGTTGATAGCATCACTATTTTAATATCAGCCCTTTCCATCAATTTCATTGGGACCTGGCTAACATCGAAAAACATATCTGGTTCAGTGTCAGCGATAACCGTTTCACCTAAACCAACAACCAGTAGCCTTTGATAAATCTGATGTTGATCTATCATACTCGTTAGAGTAAAAGTGTTGATTGCCTGCCTTAGATTAAACAGACTCGAGCTAAGTCCATACTCCAGAGACATCCCTGCAGCTCGGTTAGAAAAATAAGTGTTAATCGCCCCATTTTTGCTCAGATTGCTAATATTCTCCTGACTCACATCGAAGAAAAAGCTCAAATTATCAGTATAATTACTGACTTTAAGATCCAAAGCATTATGTTGAGATTCTTTTAATCTGCTTTGACCTAAGTTGGTCACTGTCAGGATTAAAAATAGATAAGCCGTTAAAAGAATGCCAGCGATAATAATGGCAGTTCTACTGTTAAACCATTTCTTTATATTCATAATATCTATTGGGATTCTATCGGAAGAGAGAAATAATCTTGGTAATAATGAAACACACTTGGATAGTATTTCTTGATTAGCTGCTTGTAACTTCCATCAAGTCTGATCTGCTTTAAATACGCATTAAAAGCTTCCCTTAGCTTAGGTGAGCCTTTTCTAAATCCCATCGCCATTCTCTGCTCTTCAGAGATAGGACCAATAACCTTGATCTTATTCGGCCATTTTTCCAATGCAATGAGTGAATCGGCAATATCTAACAATGTCATTTCCGCTTCATTATTTAAGATAGCGGGTACCATCTCATTTAATTGCAGCTGCTTGGCAGATAATATCACCTTGGCATTTGTCTTATAGAGGTTATAAAGATCGGGATCCAGACATGATTGCTTCATCGCCAGTACTTCTCTACCTTTAATTAATGATTTAACAGCAGTAATATCTTTGTTTATTGAACCACTTGGTACAATTGGGTCAAGATCTGACTCTATACGTGCAATCAACCAAACAGCAGAGGGAAAATAGTCATCAGAAAAATCGACGATCTCTTTACGCCAATCTAAAACAGTCACACCATGGGCCATCACATCGCCTTCAATGTCCTGACTTTCTGAATAGATCACTTGATTATTGATAAACTGACCATTTCGCCCTGTTAGCTTACCGAAGACGGTCGTCCAAGTTGCTGGAATGAACTGATACTCCACCCCCAGATGTGTTGCAAAATTTTGCATCAACTCTATATCTAAACCACTGTGAATCTTTTTGTTGCCTTCGGTATACTGAGTAACAAAACTCGCGTAGGGAACACCAAGATGACGTAATATCCCTTCAGCTTGGATCTCATCTAAATCTCGTGCCATCACTTGAACTGAAATTCCACCTAAGAAGATCAAAAAAAGACACTTTGTGATTAGCTTAGATAGTGCAAAAAATCGCATCGTTAATATCTCTCAGTTTGTTTAAAGAATCGGACAGATTCGGCTCGCAGTATACATTCCAAGCCCAGACTTACAACTTCCCCTCCCCCACTTTGAGACATTCTAGGCAGAAAAAACCTGCTGAAATCCAGTCATAACAATCCAGCTTAAAATAGCCAAATTAATCTCATAATGTCGGATACAATTGCAACAAGTGATCAATTTTCAACCGCCCCACTTAACTTGCAACAAATTAAACTAGTGACTAGTCAATTGTATACTCAGTTCAATTTTAATACAAATATTAGCTTGTGCTCAATTTAAAACACACTCACCTTTTCGACAATAATCATCTCCTGCGGCACATCGTCATGACCCATGACGGAGATGGTTTTCACTTTAGCTATCTTATTAATCACCTCCATGCCAGCGCTCACCTTACCAAAAACCGCATAACCCCAACCTGTATTGGTCGTCGCGGTATGATCTAAAAATGTGTTATTTGCCAAGTTAATAAAGAACTGCCCAGTCGCTGAGTGCGGTGCATCGGTTCTCGCCATTGCCAGTGTCCCGATCACATTCTTTAGGCCTTTATTCGCCTCATTGACTATGGCTGCCCGCGTTGGCTTCTCATCCATTTCGGCAGTAAACCCGCCCCCTTGCACCATAAAACCACTGATGACCCGATGAAAAATCGTCCCATCGTAAAAACCATCCTGACAATACTTCAAGAAGTTTTTCGCACTCACAGGTGCACGCTCAAAATCTAACTCAATCTCGATATTGCCCAAATTTGTAGTGAAAATAATCATAGAAACCCTTAAAAAATAAATGAGGCTATATCTAGCCTCTCATTAGCAAAATCTAAGAGAATTGCCCCACTATAATGGTGAGGCATAACTGTCAGTTTACTGTGAAAACCACGCATCATTCCATGCACTACCAGTACCTGGAGCATAGTGAGTGGCAGAGCCTCCACACCAACCACTGTTAGGCCATGGACGACACTGATATAGTCCACCAGCATTGGTCACAACATCACCTGCTTGGTACTGGGTGCCTGATACATACTCAGGGTAGTCGCCACCTTCACTGTCCTCTTCAACCAAGCTCACAGCTGAGCGATAGATGAGGTTGTTAGCTTTAGCCTCAACGACCACCTCATAGCTGCCAGCTTCTAGGTTAATGGCCGATAGTGTTAATGTTCCCTCATTACTTAACTCAACCTCAGCACTGGCAAAAGTGTTGCTACCTTGAACTAAACTTGTACTCACTACCATGGTTTGATTCACGTTAACTGAAAAGTGAATATCAACCGAGCCTTGCTGAAGCAGATAGCGCGAAGATAACCCAGCCACACCAAGTGTTGGCTTTACAACAGGTGGAGTCCCACCATCGCAATCGCTGTCACCCTTTGACGTCCAGACACCCCATTCACCAGTAGTGCCGGGCTCATCACCTTTCGTCCACCAGCCAGCAAGCCAACTTTTACTCTTGTGACTGACCGTCTCACCACCAAGGTAAACCGTCGTGCCATCCCACGCGTTATCACAAACAGCACCTTGCTCTTTAACTGTCACAACACGCTCAACACGAGACTCTTGTCCAGCACCATCCGTCACACGATAAATCAGCGGATATTGACCCACATGCTCGCTATTGACCTCACCTTCAACAGAGATACTCGCCGTTAAATCACCATCTTCAGCATCATTTGCACTTACACCCGCCATCACATTAAACTGGCTACCTAAGGTGATAGTAATATTTGCAACGCCCGTGAACTCAGGCTTAGTGTTATACACCTCAACAGTGCGAACTTGCTCGGTGACGTTATCATCACTATCTGCAACTTTATAAGTTAGTGCATATAAACCAAGTTCACTGGTATTAACACGACCTTCTACTTGAATATCAGCAGTAATATCGCCATCTTCCATATCACGGGCATTGACCCCAGCTAGCGCATCAAAATGACCACCAAGCGTCACTCGTACATTACTCAATCCCGAGAAAATAGGCTTGCCGTTATCCGGTTCTGGAGGAAGGATCTCTTGGCCATGAATAAATGGGCCGTATGCCTTAATGAATGACTCTTGATAGGTCAGCCCTGCTGAATTTTGTCCCATATCCCAGTTAATGGACCAGGTCATCACGCCACGCAGAGGCTGACCCTGCTGCTTTAGTTGGTTGAATGCAGCGTACAGCTTCTGTGGATCATTAATAAATCCTGTTGCTGCGGCATCGATATTAGTTGGAATACCAAATACTAACTTATCGTGGGGGATTTTAGTGAAACCATTGGTGCCATTGGCCAACGCGTCAGCAATATGATAGATAAACTCCTGTTTGAGATTATCGTTATTCTGTGCTATCCAACCTAAGCCTTCGATATAGATACCATCGCCACCTTGATTATAAAACTGGGGGTTTATCCAGTCATAATAACCCTCTAATGCCGTGATATAAGGGACATACTTGCCACCGCTTGTAAGGTAAGGAAACTCTGGGGCCATGGTGATCAAAAAGTTCTTATTTTGAGCATGGTAGTAGTCTTTAACAATGCGTAAAGCTGCTGGGATCACCACTTGGTTATCAGCTGCGGTAACAGCGGCTTGTTCTAAATCGATATCGAGTCCATCGAAGCCATACAGCTCCACAAGGCGGATAATCTCATCGGCTAAATCTTGCTCTTGACCCAGTCGCAACTCAATGTGGGCATCCGCGCCACCAAGGGCTATCAAGACCGAACGTCCCTGACGGTTAAGTTCGCTGATTTGATCGATAAACTGGCTTTCTGTTAAGCCAATGTCAGGATCTAGCTTGAAGGTAGGTATAGTGCCAGCGGCACCATAAGCTTTCATAAATGACACATCGACCACATTGTACTGTGGATCGATTTCGGCTAAAGAAACACAAGGGGCTACGCCGCCTTTATAACCCGCACCACCGCACCAGTTATGCCAATAGCCAACAACCACGCCAGACTCAGGATTAACCATGTCGCTACCATTAGCAAAAACGGGTACCGACAAAGAACTTATTGCCAGAGTAATGCCAGCTCCGACAAGATTGAGTGTTAACGATTTCATTAATTTATGCCTTTTCATTGAATACAGAAAAGTAACAGGCACGCCTACGGCGCAACCGACGTCACTTGAGGTAACTCCACTACCATAGGGCCAAGCCCCTTAGGCTGGATGCTTTGCGTCACACGCTTTCACATGTTTTGCCTTTTCACCAAGTGCATCATTGCACTAATAAAAATCACGATGATTATTATCTGTAATGCTAATTTTGTAAATCAAAATACACGAACAAGCATTTACTTAAGAATCTGATTGACCTAAAGCCATCTTCCTCCTAGAATCTGCTGCCTTTTTGTCCACCACATGCATTATGAACACACCTGTAGATACCCGTTTAGCTTGGCTTAGGGTCTTTTTAATGGCGCTTGCTGCCTTTATTTTTAATACCACAGAATTTGTACCTGTAGGCTTATTAACTAACCTAGGCCAAAGTTTTGATATGAGTGCCGCCGAAATCGGCCCTATGATCACCATCTATGCATGGGTGGTCGCGCTAACGTCCCTACCGGCCATGTTGTTGCTGGCACAGGTAGAGCGAAAGCGTCTGTTAATGGCTATCTTTATCCTGTTCATTATTAGCCATTTAATTTCGGCAATGGCCACCAGCTATCATATTCTATTAGTTTCACGCATAGGTATTGCATTGGCACATGCCGTATTCTGGTCCATTACTGCAGCCATGGCGGTACGTTTAGCACCTCCTGAAAAAGCCTCTCAAGCCTTAGGTTTGCTCGCGACGGGAACAGTGCTCGCTATGGTACTTGGTATACCTTTAGGACGTATTATTGGGCAATACCTTGGTTGGCGAGTCACCTTTGCCGGAATCGGTTTGTTAGCTTTCATGGTCATGTTGGCACTATGGTATTGGCTACCAAAAATTGAGGCATCTAATAGCGGTGATCGTCATAGCTTACCGACATTGATGCGCAATAAACCTTTGCTTTGGCTCTATCTGTTAACCGTGATTGTGGTGACGGCGCAGTTTACCGCATTCACCTATCTAGAGCCCCTCATTCAACAAGTATTTAAATTCACTCCAGAGATAACCACTTGGGTTTTACTGATTTTTGGAGGGGCTGGAATCATAGGAAGCTTACTGTTCAGCCGTTATAACGGCCAACACCCACAGTATCTGATGTTGAGCGGTATACTGGTACTTGGCGCTTCTTTATTTGCACTAGCGAAAATGGGGACTCATTTACCGACACTGATATTACTGGCCTTTATTTGGGGAGCCGCCATGATGCTCAGTGCATTAGCACTTCAATACCGAGTGTTGAAATACGGCTCGGCCGCGACGGATATCTCTATGGCTATTTATTCAGGAATATTCAATATAGGCATTGGTGCAGGCGCCTTGCTTGGTAGTCGAGTGACAATGAATTTTGGGGTCGAATATAACGGGCTGGTGGGTGGCATCATCATATTACTGGCACTGTTGCCACTTTGGTATCTACTGGTAAAGCGTAAACCTATATTCCATTGTGCTGACTCCATTTAGCCATAAATAAGTGCAGCATTGTTAGTTGTGCTGATGTTTAGCCACTAAAGCTTCAACTTCATCATGTAAATCTTGCCCGTGAGAATCGATAAGTGCGAGTTGCTTGCCCAATATCCGGGACAGTTTCACCCTGTCCTGACATGTCTCGCATACCAACAAATAGTCGGGAGTAAATCGCCAGACTGGGATGAAAAAGAGTGAGGCCCATTCGATTTCCTTATACAAACGCCACTGCTTATCCTCGCCACAACGTAGGCAGTGGCAAGTCATCAAGGGCGCTAACAACTCATACTTTTTGTCCATACCCACAAGAAACAACATGCTCAATCTCCTTAAATCGTTCAGCTTTATCGAACAATTTATTGTGCATTGAAACATAAGAAAAAGACACTTGTTATACCTTTCCTTGTAACATTTCTTTACTTGGGTTTGGAATAACGACTTTAGCGACCAACACTCCCTTAGACTTAATCCGCTCAGCCGCGGCCTCAATAGCTGCCGTCACAGAAGCGATGTCCCCTGTTAACGTAATATATCCTTTGCCCCCTATCGCCATAGCCATATGTACACCAAGAAGTTCGATATTGGCTGCTTTTACCGCGGCATCGGCCGCCTCAACAATGGCCGAAACAGAAAAAGTTTCAATGATACCGAGTGCGCCGGTCTCCTCAACCACCCGGGTGCCTGATATTGCAGGAAAAACATCAGGATGAACATTAGAGATAATCAGATCGTCAATAATGTCACCGCCACCGACAAATAAACCCGCTTCAACCGAGGCTTTTACTGCCGACACATCACCACTGACCATCACCATAAACTTACCGGGGCAGATAGTACGGTTAAATAGAATTTCCACATTTGCCGCTTTCAACATTGCGTCAGCCACTAAATAACCACGAGCAATCGAATTAACTTCGAGACATCCAATTGAATTTATCATGAGTTAACTCTTATTATAGATTGTTCAATAATGATGCATTGATCAACTGACCTCACTTGTCCATCAATGCTTGCATGAACGGCTACACTCAAAGCATCTGCTACAGCTTGACCAATTAATTGCCCCTTAACTACAAAATCTCCAACGTTAACCACCGCCATAGCGGGCTTTCCTATATGTTGAGATAGAGGGATTTTCACTTTAGTAATAGCCATAGGTAGCGCGGTTCCTTGTTGGACACAGCCCTGTAACAGCGCGTCAAACTCGACAAATTTAGCTTTAATATGAACATAATCACTCAACTCTAACCGGCGAACTAACCGTTTAGTGGGCACACCGCGGTATTCTCGCAGTGGATGCACATCCACAGTTTTCCCCTGCAATTGCAACGGTGTGAGTAACTGACTATTTTCACTTAGCTCACGTTTTATCATGTGACAAATACGACTCGGATCTAGCCCTTCAGGGCATGACCACATGGTACACAAATTACAACCGCTACAGGTTTGTGCTGCCACTGCAAAGGGTAAGTTATTGTCTCCTGAAACTTGTAGAGCTCGCATGGCTACATTCGGTTGAATGGGATAACCAAGTAATCTTCTAGGGCACATAGAGCTGCATATACTGCATTGATCGCATGTAGCCTTAGCATTACGTAACACCTCTCGATCGCTACGCATTTTTATACGAGCCACCCGCGAATTACGCGGTAACACCAGTAAACCGCTAGATATTTTCGTCACAACTCTAGTAAGATCTTGTGTCACCGAGCCCATCATGGGACCACCTTCGATAACGACATACTCACTGCAGGTTATGCCTCCGGCTAAATCTATCGCTTGTTGATATGTTATGCCTACGGGTAACCATGCTGTATAAGGTTTTGTGACGGCGCCATGTACCGTTATCATGCTTTGCGTAACTGGTATTCCATTAGCAGCGCGATAGACATTAATAAATGACTCAATGTTGTTGACCATGACGCCAATATCTTTAGGTAAGCCGCCTGATGGTATGCGTTTGCCAGTGATAGCGTATACCAGTTCAACTTCATCACCAGCAGGATAAACATCCTCCATCAAATACAGTTCAATAGCTTGGGGTAATTGAGCTGTCAATATTGCTATCGTATCGCTATTCTTCTTTTTAATGCCAATAACACCACGTGTTGCGCCGACCTGCTTCATAGCAAGTAACATTCCGCCAAAAAGCTCAGCAGCCCAGCCTTGCATTAGCACTTGGTCTTTATATAGCAATGGCTCACATTCTGCGCCATTGGCTAATACCCAATTCACTTGACAGTCCAGCTTAACGTAAGTGGGAAATCCCGCTCCACCGGCGCCAATCACGCCACCTTCTTGAACCTGTTTTAACAAACATTCCATTAAACGCACCCCCTATATATCGAAATAGGATCACAATCCTATGGATAATATTTGTGTAGAAGAGTTAAGTCTCAATAGTTAACATCAAGATCATATTCGGATAAAATTTGGCAAAATAATATAACGTTCAACCAACCCCAACATGAAGTTTTTTAGTGCTTTCACGATATTCACATGGTGTGATTTCATGATGATGTTTAAATTGTTTTATGAAGTAACTTGAACTACCAAACCCAACGGCTTTTGCTATATCGTCAATACTTAGCGGGCTCTCACTCAATAAAGAGTTGGCTTTTAGAATCCGTTGATGATTAACATATTGATTAAATCCAACTCCCATCAGCTTTTTGAATATTCGACAAAAATAATATGGGCTGAGATTAACATAACTAGATACCATTTCTAATGAAACATTATGTCGCATATTTTTATTTACAAACGAAATAGCTTCGTCTATTTGATACTGATACTTATATTGTTTTATCGTCACTATCTCATTACAACCCAACAAATACTCATCATCAACGTCATCAATAATATCCAATATTTCATTACCGAGTAACCTTGAAATCATTTTTGCTGAAGATAGAATTTTATTTAAAGATACTGTTTTTATTTGTCCATGCAGAACTTTTAACTCATTATCTTGCCTAGATATATCTCTTGAAAAATGTTCTATATTTGATATGACATTATTTTTAACTTTGACTTGCCCACACTGTATAAAACCTAGTAAATTCCCTTTTTTAATGATAGGGACTGAAAAGTCTACTAACCCAGCATGACATGTATAACAGAATGCTTTATTTTCTTTTAATGAATTAGCTCCTCCGAGTCTATCGCAATTAATGCAAACATTTAAATATTCCTTATTTGATCTTATTTTATTGCAAAACTCGCTAAAGTTAACACGAGGAGAGATTTCATTGCCTCGAACATCGACTAAAACAGTCGCTAATTCTGTCGCACAAGAAAAATCATAAATAATATCATTAATAGCTTTAATAGAATCTTTCAAATTTTGCATTAAATAATGTCTCTAAGCTAATCCAAGGTTAAAAACTCACAAAATAGTACATTATTAACGGAGAGTTTTATTGATTAACATCCCACTTTTTAACATTTTCATTCTAATGAAAAAACAATATTTTCCTATCAAAACTAACCTGAATACTGCATGGAATTTTTAAAATAAAAATTTATTGCTCAAAAATGACAATTATTTGTTATTGATACTTTCTATAGTGTCAATTTTTTTGCGTTTGTTTCTTTTATGCTGTCACCAGAAACTAAAGTAGTAGGTATTTTATCAAATAAAGGAAATGAATCATGCAACAAGAAGCGTTAGGTTTAGTGGAAACGAAAGGTCTGACCGCAGCAATTGAAGCGGCTGATGCCATGGTTAAGTCTGCCAATGTTCATCTTGTCGGTTATGAAAAAATCGGTGCAGGTTTAATCACCGTTGTTGTTCGCGGTGATGTTGGTGCGGTAAAAGCTGCGACGGAAGCGGGTTCATGTGCCGCCAAAGCTGTGGGTGAAGTGATAGCTACACATGTGATCCCACGTCCACACATGGATGTCGAAGCCATTTTGCCAAAGGCGAAAAAGGAAGATAAATAATGGCAACACTATCATCCCTCGAAGAGATTGTTGCTCAAGTCATGGCACAAGTTGGTGATCTAGGTGGCGGTGATGTGGCAACAACGTCTTTCGCAGAAGAAAGTTCCAATAAAATGAAACTAGGCACCGCTATGACGAGAAAGAAAAGTGCGATGACGGAATTTGTCGGCACCGCCATTGGTGACACCATAGGTTTAGTTATCGCTAACGTTGATAGCCAATTACTCAAAAGCATGGGAATTGATAGAAAGTATCGCTCTATCGGTATCTTAGGTTCTCGTACTGGTGCAGGCCCTCATATTATGGCTGCTGATGAAGCCGTTAAAGCCACAAACACTGAAGTGATTAAAATTGAATTAGCCCGTGATACTAAAGGGGGCGCTGGACATGGTAGCTTAATTTTGTTTGGTGGCGTTGATGTTTCCGATGTGAGGCGAGCAGTGGAAGTGGCGCTCGGTGAGCTGGAGCGTACTTTCGGTGATGTTTACGGCAATGATGCAGGTCACGTAGAGTTGCAATTTAGCGCCAGAGCAAGCTCTGCACTTGAAACTGCCTTTGGGGCACCGCTAGGAAAAGCTTGTGGCGTTATCGTTGGGGCACCAGCGGCCATTGGTGTTCTTATGGCTGACGCTGCAGTTAAGTCTGCGAATGTCGAAACCGTTGCTTATAACTCTCCAAGCAGTGGCACTAGCTATTCGAACGAAGTCATTCTTATTGTATCTGGTGACGCTGGTGCTGTACGTCAAGCTGTAATAACGGCTCGAGATGTAGGTATCAATCTGCTTGAAACAATGGGCGGAGAAGCTAAGCCAACAACTGATAAATCCTATATTTAATATAAGGTAACAAAAATGACTATTAGAGGTTTTGGTGAGCCCACAGCTCGTATCATTGCACTAAGAGAACAAATTTTAAATGCTTGCCCATGCATCGAAACTGACCGTTCAATCTCTATTACTAACTCGTATAAAGATACTGAAGGTTTACCCATCATTATTCGCCGTGCAAAAGCGTTTGAGCGTATTTTAGCTGAATTGCCGATTGTCATTCGTGACGGTGAATTAATCGTAGGTAGTGCGACCGTTGAACCCCGTTCTTCTCAGATCTATCCGGAGTTTTCGAATACTTGGATTGAAGATGAGTTTGACAGAATTGGTGATCGTAATGGCGACTCTTTCCAAATTACTGAAGAAGATAAGCAGAAGCTTCGCGAGCTTGTTTTCCCTTATTGGAGCGGCAAAACAACAAGTGAACTAGCAACGTCATATATGTCAAGTGATACAAAAGAATGCATCGATAAAAATGTGTTCACTGTTGGCAACTACTATATGAATGGCGTGGGTCATATCGCTGTTGATTACGGGAAAATCTTAAAAGTCGGTTATAAAGGTATTATCAGAGAAGTAGCTGAAGTTATGCAAAGCGCTGATAAAACAACCCCTGACTATATTAAGAAAGAGCAATTTTTAAAGAGCATCATTATTGCGTGTCATGCCGCAATTCAGTTTGCCAAGCGTTACGCTGCCAAAGCACAAGAATTGGCACAAACTACAACAGGTAAGCGCAAAGAAGAGTTATTACAGATCGCCGACATTTGTAGCAAGGTGCCAGAAAATGGGGCGACAAACTTCTATGAAGCTTGCCAATCTTTCTGGTTTGTTCATCTTTTGATTGGTTTAGAGTCGAACGGTCACTCCATCTCGCCAGCTCGGTTCGACCAATACATGTTGCCATACTTCGAAATGGATAACACTATTTCAGAAGATGAAGCACAAGAACTTCTTGATTGTATTTGGGTAAAACTAAATGATATCAACAAGGTTCGTGATGAAATGTCAACAAAGGCATTTGGTGGCTATCCCATGTTCCAAAACTTGATCGTGGGGGGTCAAGATGGGAGTGGTCAGGACGCGACCAACAAGCTTTCTTATATGAGCATGAAAGCCACAGCACATGTCAAATTGCCTCAGCCGTCTTTCTCAGTTCGAATTTGGTCAAAAACAAAGGATGAATTCCTGTCCAAAGCCTGTGAACTTAGCCGACTAGGCCTTGGTGTGCCAGCATTCTATAACGATGAAGTGATTGTTACTGCACTGGTTAATCGCGGCGTTACACTTAAAGATGCACGTAATTACGGCATTATTGGTTGTGTGGAACCTCAATGCCCAGGCAAAACTGAAGGCTGGCATGATTCGGGATTTTTCAACTTAGGTAAACTGCTGGAAATCACCCTTAATGGCGGTAAAGTTGACGGTGAACAACTTGGTCCTATGACGCCTAACTTGACAGAAATCAAACAGCTTGAAGACTTACTAGCGGCTTATCAAAAGCAAGCGGAATATTTTGTCTTCCATCTGGTTAATGCTGATAACTGTGTCGATATCGCTCATGCTGAACGTTGTCCTTTACCCTTCTTATCTTGTATGGTTGATGACTGTATAGGTGCGGGTAAATCCCTGCAAGAAGGCGGCGCTGTCTACAACTTTAGTGGCCCTCAAGGTGTTGGTTCTTCCAACGTGGGTGATTCATTGGCGGCGATTAAAAAGCTTGTCTTTGATGAAGGCAAACTCACGCTTCAACAAATTAAAAATGCCCTTGATAGTAACTTTGGTTATGGCAAAGACGCACCAATTGTGAGTGCGAACAAAGATGAAGCCTTTGATGTTGTTATGGAGGCAGTAAAGAGAGTGCTAGAAGAAAATGGCTCTTTACCCGCTAACATAACTTCAATCGCTAAAGCCGCAATCTCATCAAACAGCGAAGGGGAAGCGATTCGTCAAATGATGTTGAATTCGCCTAAGTTTGGTAATGACATTGATGAAGTGGATATGTTAACTCGCGAAGGTGCGGCAGTGTATTGTCGTGAAGTGGAGAAATACACAAACCCCCGTGGTGGTCGCTTCCAAGCAGGCCTATATCCAGCCTCCATCAATGTGATTATGGGATCTGTCGTCGGTGCGACTCCTGATGGCCGTCTTGCTAACGAGCCTTTAGCCGATGGAGTCTCTCCAAGTCGGGGCATGGATAAGAGTGGACCAACAGCTGCAACAAACTCGGTTGCTAAGCTTGATCACTTCTTAGCGTCAAATGGCACCTTGTACAATCAGAAATTCCATCCATCTGCACTTGAAGGTGAGAAGGGATTGCAGAATATGAGTGCTTTGATGCGAAGTTACTTCGATCAAAAAGGGATGCACGTACAGTTCAATGTTATCGATAGAAAAGTCTTACAGTCTGCACAGAAAGAGCCAGCAAAATATCGAGATCTTGTTATACGTATTGCAGGATACAGTGCTCAGTTCATCTCGCTCGATAAGAGCATTCAAGATGACATCATTGAAAGAACTGAACATATATTCTAAATGTCAGTTAACAGCCTTTTCTAGAATAAAGAAGAGGCTGTGTCTCTGAATATTTACTATTTATTTCAATATGTTTAATTCGTGACACTCATGACTTGGCGTATAAAGTAAGTCTGTATTATATGAAGGCAAAGACTAATGAATGATAATGACGTGAAAGGCTGTGTTTTTAATATACAGAAATTTTCTATTCATGATGGCCCTGGTATTCGAACTATCGTGTTTTTAAAAGGATGTCCTCTTTCTTGTCAGTGGTGCAGCAATCCTGAATCTCAAGAGTTTTCAATTAGTATTTTATTTGATAACAGTAAATGTAACTCTTGTGGGAAGTGCCTTGATGTTTGTAATGTCAGAGCAATTAATTTACGGGGTGCAAGTTTAATTGACAGAGATAAATGTATTAATTGTGGGGCTTGTGCTGATATTTGTCCGAATGGCGCTTTAATTAAGTCTGGGAACATCACCTCCGTAAAAGAAATATTAGACGAAGTATCTAAGGACTCGGTGCACTTTCGTCGCTCCAACGGTGGTCTGACCCTATCAGGGGGAGAACCATTAGCCCAACCAGATTTTGCTGAGGCCTTACTCATTGGGGCAAAAGAGAGAGGTTTTCATACGACAATGGAAACGAGTGGCATTGCGCCAAGTGACGTATTAAAGAGAATAATTCCTCTACTTGATTTAGTTCTTCTTGATATTAAGTCTTTCTATACCGAGCCCCATGAGAAATTTGTTGGTGTAAAAAGTGAAATGGTACTTAAAAATGCATTAATTATTTCTGAACTCGCAAATGAACTAGCTATTCGTATCCCAGTCATTCCAGGATTCAATGACGATAAAAAAAGTATTAGTGCAATTGGAAGTTTTGCAACACATCTAAAGAACGTGTCAAAGATATATTTGTTGCCTTATCACAATTACGGTCAAAGTAAGTACAAACTTATTAATAAGGAGTATGAGTTTTGCGGTGTTGAAATCCCATCAAAAACGACGGTTGAAAATTTTAAAAAAATAATAGAATCATTTGGATTCCCCTGTCAAATTGGCGGGTAAAAAGGAAAGTATAATGGTGAATTTTAAATCTAAGTTAATAAGTCAGTGTCTAGCCGAAATGATTGGTCTTGCCCTTATATTATTTATGGGGGCGGGTTGTGTCAGTGTGGCTGTAGTATCTGGTGCAACGATGGGAATTTGGGAAATATGCATTATCTGGGGCATAACGTTTGCTCTGGCAATATATTTAACTGCTGGGGTTTCTGGTGCCCACTTAAATCCGGCTGTAACCATCGCATTATGGTTGTGTGCAGGCTTCGACAAACGAAAAGTATTGCCATACATATTCGCACAAATGGCAGGCGGTTTTATTGGTGCTGCGCTAGCTTATCTATGCTATTTCAGTTTGTTCGAAGCATATGAAGTGACCCATAGTATTGTTCGCGGTTCGGAAGAAAGTTTAGTCTTAGCCAGTATTTTTAGCACTTATGCTAACCCCAATATCACAGTAGCTCATGCTGCCGTCATCGAGGTCCTTATTACGGCTATTTTGATGATGTTAATCATGGCGCTTTTGGATGATAAAAACGGACTTCCTAAAGGTCCGTTAGCGCCTTTGCTTATCGGTCTCCTTGTTGCGGTTATTGGTGGAGCAACGGCACCATTAACTGGCTTTGCAATGAATCCAGCCCGAGACTTTGGCCCTAAATTATTTACTTTTTTTGCGGGTTGGGGGGAGATGTCTTTCACCGGAGGCCGAGATATCCCGTACTTTTTAGTGCCATTAATTGCACCCGTTCTCGGGGCATTTTTAGGCGCAAAACTCTATTTAGCAGCCTTTGACAAAATTTTATCAGGCAATAAAGCAGAAGAAAAAGAGTTTGCTGAGCAAAACGAGAAACTAATCAATATTTAAGTGAGATTCGTCATGAATAAATCTTATGGGTTTGTTGAAGTTAGAGGATTAGCTTTGGCTATCACCACGGCGGATCTTATGGTTAAGTCCGCCAACGTAGCGCTTATCGACGCTGAAAAGACTAATGGGGGTGGGTGGATTCTTGTCAAAGTAGCTGGCGATATAGGTGCTGTACAAGCCGCAGTTGAAGTCGGCTCAAATCATGCTAAGCAACATAATGGCTTGATTGCTGCAAATGTAATCGCGAGACCAGATTCAGAACTGGTTAATTTACTAAATAAGCAGATAGAAACAAAGCGGGAACTTGAACCAGAGCTGCAATCAGAGCATGAACCAAAACTGGAACGGGTTCCTGAGAAGAGGACAGAACTTACAGAAAAACCTGAGTCAACCCAGGCGAAAAAGTCAAAAAAATCAGCAACAAATAAACGCGTTAATGTGGAGAGAATGCCGTAAATGACGACTCAACTTGAAGCATTCACCAACGAGATTATTGGAAAACTGCGTAGCCGCGATATTCCTATTGGTATTTCAAATCGTCATGTGCATCTTTGTGAAAAAGATTATCAAACGCTATTTCCAAATGAGCCTATTTCAATCTCTAAAATGCTGACTCAACCAGGTCATTTTGCATCGAATCAAAGTGTTGCTTTGATAGGGCCAAAAGGGAGCATTGAAAAGGTGCGCTTATTAGGTCCTCTAAGACCTAAAACACAAGTTGAAATATCACTGACCAACGCCAGAGAGTTAGGGGTTCATGGCGTTATTCGTCAATCCGGTGATCTTTCACAAACGCCTGGCATCATTATTAGCAGTGATGATGGTGAAGTGAAAATTGATGAGGGGGTCATTGTTGCAAAACGACATATTCACATGAGTACCTTAGATGCGTTGATTTTCGGCTTGAAAGATAAACAGTGTATATCAGTCTACATCGGCAGCGGTGCTAGAAAAACACGCTTTGATCAAGTGACAGTTCGTGCTGATCCTAATAGCAGATTAGAGATGCATCTTGATACTGATGAAGCCAATGCGATAGGGCTTAGTGGGAAAAGTGATTTTGCCACTATTTTGAAGGATGGTTAAGCCATGGATCCACAGACCACAAACCAAATTGTCGTCAAAGATGGTTGTGCAAATGTACAAGTTAACCATCTCCTTTTTGGACTGAATGGTTTAATGAAATGCGTAAAAGATCCGAGCGGTATTACTTGTATTCGAGTGATACTGCCAGATCCTACCTTTATAAACGCACTGTTTGCGCTTGATGGGTCCTTGCCTACAGTTCAAGCAATTTTTGAAGCATTAGCGATCGGTATTGAAGTTGAATTAACTATTCATAGTCAACTTTTGCCTATGTTGTCTGTTGGACCTGTAGCTATATTACCTGTAGACATATCCGATCATAAAGGATTACCCGTTGAGTTAGTAACAAGCTCAATCATCAATTACCCAGACGTTGCATTGTTTGATCATTGCTGGCTTTTGACGGTTGATAAGCCTCTGGTTACTGACTTAGCTAGGGAGCACATGCGAAATCACAAAATTAAATTAGTAAGTAAACGAGGGGGGTCTTGCTAATGCTATTGGCAAAAATCGTAGGTTCCGTAGTCGTCACTCAAAAAATTAATTCTTTAGTCGGGAAAAAACTCATGTTAGCTAAATGTGTTTCGACTTGCGGTGAAGAGATGTCAGATGAAGTCATGGTCGCAGTGGATACGGTGGGGGCCGGTATCGGCGATTTGGTGTTGTTATCTCAAGGTACCCCAGCTCAAACGTATTTTGAGTCAAATAGCCAAGGTATTGATTGTGCCGTTGTCGGGATTATTGACACCGTAAATAATCATTAATCTGATTTAACTTATATAAAAAGAGAAATATTAATGAACAATGATATCAATATTTTGGTAAACACCATTATTAAGGAAAATTGTCAGAGTCATTTTGTGGACAATAAACATGTTGGCTCATCTTATGGAGCACATTTTGAATCTGTTAATGAGGCCATTGCTGCAAGTAAAGAAGCCTTTCAACTTTTTGACAATGAGCCCCTTAAAATTCGTCAGATAATCATCGATGAATTACGTAAGCAACTCGATACGTTTATTCCTAAGTTGGCTGAGGATGCTTGTTTTGAAACTAAGATGGGTAATATTACTAATAAGATTGAAAAAAATCATGCGGCATTGCATAACACCCCTGGCACTGAAGATTTACGCAGTGAAGCACTAACTGGCGACGATGGCCTCACGCTGTTTGAGCATTCTCCCTATGGCGTTATTGGTGCAATCACGCCAAGTACAAACTCTACTGAAACAATAATCAATAATTCGATAAGTATGCTTGCTGCGGGTAATACGATTATTTTTGCTCCTCACCCAGCGTCTAAAAACATCTCGAAATGGTTAATAAATAAAATTGAAGAGATAATTTTCAGTATTACTGGTATTCATAACCTAGTTGTTAGTGTGAAAGAGCCAACCTTTGATACCACTAAAACTATGATGAATCATCCGGATGTTCGCTTACTAGTGGTAACAGGTGGCCCTGGCATAGTACATATGGCGATGAAAACGGGTAAAAAAGTGATAGGCGCGGGTGAGGGAAATCCACCATCCATCGTAGATGAAACAGCAGATATAGATAAGGCTGCCAAAGATATTATTGATGGCGCGTCGTTCGACTTTAACGTGCCCTGTATTGCAGAGAAATCTTGTGTTGTTGTTAGTAGCGTTGCAGATCAATTAATACAAGAATTTTCAAACAATGGTGCTTGGGTTATTACCGAGGCGAGTGAAAAACAATGTTTAATGTCATCGATAGCGACAGAAGACGGCGTTATCAATAAGGAGATGGTTGGCAAAAGTCCTGCAACCATCCTTCAAGCTGCAGGCATTAGTTATCAAGGTACTCCAAAATTAATTGTACTAGAAGTGACAAATGATCACCCTCTTCTGTATATCGAACAATTGATGCCAGTATTGCCGGTAACTCGAGCTGTTGATTTTGATTCTGCACTCAACCTTGCTATTAAGATTGAGCGTGGATGCTTGCATACTGCCACGATGCACTCACGAGACGTGTACAACCTGAATAAAGCAGCCCGAGCCCTTCGAACCAGTATTTTTGTTAAAAATGCACCTTCATATGCGGGTATTGGTGTAAGTGGAGAAGGCTTCACGACATTTACTATCGCGACACCTACAGGAGAAGGAACAACATCAGCGCGTACCTTTACTCGTAATCGTCGCTGTGTGCTTAGTAAAGCCTTTAATGTGCGTTAGGGAGCTTGCTCACTAACGCAGTCCAACTAACGAAAAACTGTATTAACGTGATTATCGAGTCAATTTAGCACTTGAATCTCGACAGGTAATAACCATGACTAATTTCACTGAAAATATGAATACAAATCGCATCATTCAGGAATCTGTACCAGGCAAAGAGGTGACGCTTATTCATCTTATTGCCAACCTTGAACCCAGTATTTCGGAGCTACTTTGCCATAAAGACCAAGATGAAACAGCTATCGGAATCGTGACCATCTCCCCTGGAGAGGCTGCCATTATTGTTGCTGATTTAGCGGCTAAATCTGGTTCAATTGTTGTAGAGCAGCTCAATTTTGATTGTGGTTCAGTTGTGATTAAAGGCGACCTTTCATCTGTTGAATACGCATTAAATCATGTTCGCAACACATTAACCAAAATGATGCACTTCGCTGTTTGTCCCATAACGCGAACATAATAATATTACGAGAACGATATGAACCAATATGTATTATCTGTCAATGCAGGTAGCTCGTCACTTAAATTTAGACTGTATCAGATGCCCAAAGAAACCGTCTTGCTGTCTGGTCAGTTTGACGGTATTCACTCTGATAAAATGGTTTTTGTCGCGAAACATGGAACTCACACTTCAAAAATACAACTTGCAAACAAAGACTTTGAATTTGCAGCCAATTTTCTGCTGCAATATATGTTAAATAACAAGATTGTGGCAAACTTTGAAGCAATCAATATTGTTGGTCATAGAGTGGCCCACGGAGGTGATAAGTTCGATGACGCTGTCACTGTGACTGATAGTGTATTGCTGGGGATCGATGATTTATGTAGTTTAGCGCCTCTGCATAATCCCAACAATCTGCTTTGCATTAAAATTTTCCAAAATGCCTTACCCATAGCTAAACAAGTGGCTGTGTTTGATACCGCTTTTCATCGAACAATGTCCAATGAAACCTATCTGTATCCCCTCCCCTACGAACTCTATGAAAAACACAGGATCCGTAAATTTGGTTTTCACGGGATAAGCCATCAGTACGTGGGGATTGTGCTGAAGGAAGAATATTCTGAACGTAAAAACCTGAAAGTGATTAATTGTCACCTTGGAAACGGTGCCAGTATTTGTGCAATGCTTGATGGTCTATCAGTCGATACCAGCATGGGGTTTACACCGTTATCTGGACTCATGATGGGCACTCGTTGCGGTGATATTGATCCTGCTCTGCCTGCATATATATCAGAGGTGACAGGAAAAGGAATTCAAGCTGTCGTTAAGATGATGAATTTTGAATCCGGTGTTCTGGGGATCTCTCAACTCTCTAATGATTTTCGACTTATCGTCGATGCAACAAAAGAGGGTGACTTAAAAGCTGCACTAGCACTGAAAATGTTTATCAATCGTGTTGTTAAATTTATTGGTTCATACACCGCAGTATTGAATGGCATCGATGTGCTCAGTTTTACCGGTGGCATTGGCGAAAACTCTGATCACATTCGCAGTGAAGTGTGCAAAAACCTTAAGTATCTTGGTCTTGAATTGGATCAAAAAGCGAATAAAAGTAATGCAAGCACGATTAGTTCTGCATTGAGTAAAGTCGTAGTCCAAGTGATTAATACCGATGAAGAGCTAATGATTGCTCGCGATTCTTGCCGAATTACTTCGTCACTTTGAGCCCTAAAAATTCGAGGTTTAATATGATAAATTCTATTGGTTGTATTGAGTTAAGTTCGATTGCAACTGGGTACATTGTTGCTGATGCCATGATAAAATCAGCTAACGTAGAAATTGTTTGGAATGAGATCCATTGTCCCGGTCGATTAATGTTGATGATATTAGGTGATACTTCATCGGTGAGCGCTGCGATAGAGGTGGGATTAACCAAAGGTGGGGCTCAGGTCGTCAATAGTTTAGTGTTATCACGCATTCATACTGATGTTTTAGAAGCCATAAGAAAACGTAAGTCGACCAAAAATATAAAATCACTTGGTGTCCTCGAAGCTCAATCTATTTCCTCTGCAATCGAAGCAGCTGATATAGCAGTTAAATCTAGTAATGTGGAAATATTAAGTATTAATGTTTCTATCGGTATTGCCGGTAAAGGTGTGGTAACGATAACGGGGGATATCGCGTCAATCACTTCAGCAGTCGAAATTGCGGTTAAGAATGCAGCCAACAAAGATACGATTTTACATACTGCTGTCATTGCTAATCCGAGTCCAAGCATATTGACTCGTAAGCGTCCCTGACAAACTACACACAGCATGGTTAACAACCTCACTTAGATCAGTTATACAAATCATCTCTTAACTGGTCTTTGTAGAGACTGAATCCGTACCGATTTACATAGTCAATCCCTGCTTAATTAATTGCTTACGCCAAACCTCTAGTTAACCAGCAAGATAAACTGTCTTATTGGTTAACGATTAAGTTCGCCTTAACGCTTCTTACTATCCTGTGCAATATACTCTATGACTTATCATTTCCACCAGATACGCGGTGATGAAATGAATTCGCTATTTAGAAATCGGCCATCATGGTTTTATAGCGACAATCATCTTCATACATTTGTTGAAATACCCTGTACTTAGCATCATAGAAGCGTTTGCTTTTATCAGCCGTTGGAGTCACCATTTTACCGATGCGGCTCATGGCACTCATCGCATCAGGGATCGTGGCATAAAACTCAGCAGCAACAGCGCCGAGCATCGCTGAACCTAATAACACTGCTTCACTTTCTTCTGGCAGCAACATGGCACACCCAGTTGCATTGGCATGCTCTTGAATAAATACCGGATTCTTCGTTCCACCGCCACAAGCCATAATCGTGTCAATGGCATAGCCTGAACTGTTCATCTCTTCGATAATATGCCGAGTCCCCAGAGCGATAGCTTGCACTGTGGCTAAATATTGCAACGCCATATCATCCAACTTTACTCCCATGGTCAAACCACTCATGGTTCCCGTTAAATGCGGATTAGCCCGGGGAGAGCGATTACCGTTAAAGTAAGGCAAAACATGGCGGTCACGGGTCAAGAAAGCAATATCTTCCTTACTTCCTGCCAGCTCATATAGCCGTTCATTTAATAGCTGGTAAACAGTGATATCCGTCGATTTAGCCTGTTCTAGGGCTTGTTCATAATAAGGGTGCCCAGTAATGACATGATCAATCAATACGCCTGTAGCCGATTGCCCCCCTTCGTTAAGCCAATGCCCAGGGATCATAGCGCTATAATAAGCCCCCCAAATTCCATTGATAAAACGCGCCGTTTTTGAGGTAGCCATATGGCAAGTAGAAGTACCACCAATCAATGCCAAGCGCTGATTAAAATCGGCTGTCTCACCGCTCATTCCTGCCGCGCCTAATACCCCAATACCACCTGCATGAGCATCAATAATCGAGGTCGCAATTTTAGTGCCTTGCAATAGCCCTAGTTCGCCTGCAGCCTGAGCTGTCAGACCATTGCCGATAGCCTCACCCATGGGACGAATATCATTGCCTATTGAACTGGCATTATTGTGCAAAAGATCCCCCAAGCCAATGGTATTGAAGTAATCCTTATCCCACCTATTCTCATGGCCAAGATAGGTCCATTTACACACTGTTGAGCATAAAGAGCGACTATTTTCATTGGTCGCCTTCCAAGTGAGAAAATCAGGCAGATCGAAGAAATAGCCAGCCTTAGCCCAAGTGGATGGCATGTTTTCTTTCAGCCACAAGAGTTTAGGTGTTTGCATCTCGGGGGAGATATGGTTACCGACAAAGGCAAGCACGGGATGCTTAGTGTCATTGATACGCTCAGCCTGAGCGATTGCTCGATGATCCATCCACATCACAATATTTTGTTCACTGCGCCCTGTAGGGCTCACCGTCAACGGCAAACCATGTTTATCCAACACCACCATGGAGCAGGTTGCATCAAAGCCGATGCCTTTAACTTGAACCGAGTCAATATTAGCCTGTGATACGGCATCACGCACCGCCAAGCAAACACACTGCCAAATATCATCGGAGGATTGCTCAACAAAATGGGCTTTAGGTTTAAAAATACCAATATCTCGTTTAGCCTCTCCGGCTTTACGGCCTTGGCTATCAAATACGCCAGCACGAGCACTGCCACTACCTACGTCCACACCTATAAAAAAACTGGTCATGATGACTTCCTATGATTTGTACTGTTGTAGGCCAATGAAAACAATGAGGATACCGCCCCACAGCGCCATAGTGAGATAACTACTCACACCCAGTAAATTCAATCCACTCTCAAGCGCTTGCAATACCACTAGCGCCAAGAAAATACCGATAATACGACCGAATCCGCCATCTGGATTAATCCCACCTAACACAGAAGCCAAAATGGCGACCAAGAGGTAAGACTCTCCATAGCCCGCTTTAGCTGAATTAAATTTAGCCATCATAATAATAGCGGCCAGCCAGCAGAGAATAGAGGAGATCATATAGACATATACCAGTGACTTCTGAGTGTTAATACCAGAAAAGCGGCTGGCTTTTTCGTTGGAACCAATCAGATAAATAGCGCGCCCTAATGCGGTATGTTCAAGTATCACCCAGAGTCCAAAGGCAAACGTCCCGAAAAATATTAAGGGCGTTGGGATCCCCAAAATATCACCATTACCTAAGAAGAGCAGCACATCGGGGAAGCCTGAAATAACACTCCCCCCAGACAGCAACACATTGAGGCCATTGATGAAAGTCATCATGCCTAAGGTAGCCAAAATAGGAGACACACCAATATAGGCAATGAGAAAACCGTTAGCTAAACCGACAACCACCGCCGTGGCTAGCCCAGCAGCCAAAGCCGCCATCAGCATCAAACCACTATCAGGTGACTGGGTGATAATACTGGCCATAACAAGCGAGCAAGCATTTGTGGTGGCAATAATGGAGAGATTGATGCCACCAGTGAGCATACAAACCGCCATTGCCAAGGCAAAGATCCCGAGTAAAGGAAGCTGTGATGACATGGATTGCAAGTTGGACAACGAGAAAAACGTTCCGCCTAAACTAATCGCCATTAGCGCCATAATGGCTGCCAAAATCACCAGTAAATAACGGATATTACGATCTGTCGGCAGTTGTATTAAATTCATAAATGCTGGCATCAGGCCTCCTGCTTAGCTTGTTGTTTTTCGTTCAGCGCGGTCATACTAATACTGATCAAAATGATCAGTCCTGTTAATACTGTATGCCAATAAGAAGGAACGCCCATTAAGGTCAGACCATTTTTAAGCACAGCCAACAATGCCACGCCGAGCATGACCCCAAGCAAGGTTCCTTTACCACCACTCATACTCGTACCACCTAATACGACAGCGGCGAGTACTGTCAGCTCAAAACCCATTAACGAGTTAGGCGCCACAGATTGGGTAATTTGGGTCTGCACCACCGCGGCAATTCCCGCCATTGCGCCCATGTAGCCATAAACAAACAGATTAAGACCAAATGGATTCATCCCGATACGGTGAGCAGCATCAGCATTACCGCCCATGGCGTAGATTTGTCGACCAAGGCGGGTTTTATTCATCAATAGAGAGGTAAACACCACCACCACCAAGAGCGTGATCATGGGTAAGTTTAAGCCATAGTCGTAGCCGTCAGTTGCAGTGAAACGAAACACCTCGACCCCATCCATAAACCAATCTGGGAAGCCGTATAGCCACTCACCATTGCTAAAATAGATAAGCAGGCCAAAGTAGACATTTAACATGGCGATAGTAATGATAATCGCCGGCACTTTTAACTTGTATACTAATATCGCATTAACCAAACCTAAGGTGATACCCACCAGTGCTGCAATACCAAATGCGATAGCAAAATTACCACCGTTAGCAAGCACAAAACTGGCCATTAAGTATTGGCCTATCGCTGCGGTAGCAGGGAATGAGATATCGATACCACCAGCAATTAACACCACAAATAAGCCACAAGCCATGATGCCGAGAATAGCCGAGCTCACTGTCATGTCGAAAATATTGCCTAGGGTCATAAAGTCTTCGGTGCCTATAGACAAGCCAAGGACCAATAAGGTTATCAGCAGGGCTAAATAGAACTCATGATGTTTGAGTAAAGAGGATATAGAACCTTTAGACAACTCAAGCATTAACGGCCTCCATTATCTGCTGTTGAGTACATGTAGATGGTATAAATTCATGGGTAAAACGGCCCTCTTTCATCACTATCACTCGGTGGCTGTTATAGAATACTTCAGGGATTTCATCGCTGATCATGATGATCGCGATGCCCTTGGCGGCGAGATCTTTGGCGATCTGATAGATACTTTCTTTATTGGCGATATCCACACCAACTGTTGGCGAATCCAAGATCAATACCTGCGGCTCAGCGGCTATCCATTTTGCGATGGCAATTCGCTGGGCATTACCGCCAGACAGACTACTAACAGGCAGTTGCGGATCTGATACCTTGATCGACAGCGATCTTATCAGTTTGCTTACTAACGCTTTAGCTTTGGTGTGATCCAGCAAGGCTTTCCTTATTCCTTTACCAGACAGTCGCGGTAAGATCGTGGCAGTAGTGTTATCACTAATGCTTTGATCCATCACCAACCCTGTGGTCATCCGATCTTCGGTGACATAACCAATACCATGAGCAATAGCATCGCGATTTGACTTGAAAACGACCGATTCGCCAGCAAGCTTAATCCCCCCCCTATCGGGCTGCGTCATGCCAAACAAACTCATGCATAACTCACTGCGACCGGATCCCAAAAGACCAGTAATAGAGACTATCTCACCACTGCGCACCGTGAGGTCGATATCATAAAATTGGCCTGCTTTAGTCAGCTTATTGGTAAGTAGCTTTATGTCACTGTCATCAAGTTTGGCCTCAAAGCTGCCAATGGGAGTGAACTCGAAACGTTGCCCTGTCATCAGATAGGCCAACTCATCGCTGTCAACATCCTTTGCATCATAAGTGCCAATAGTACTGCCATCGCGAATAACAGTGATGCGATCGGAGATCTCCATCACCTCATCGAGTTTATGGCTGACAAAGACCACGGTAATATTGCGCGATTTAAGATCGGCCACCACCTTGATAAGCTGATTCACTTCGGTGCGAGTTAGCGAAGCTGTCGGTTCATCCATGATCACGAGTTTGGCATCAGCGGCCATAGCACGGCAGATCGCCACTAACTGACGCTGCGCAATACTCAATTGTTCAACACGTTTATCCAAGGGCAAACTCACCCCAACACTGTCCATCGCTTTTTGGGCAATGGTGCGGATCCGTGAACGGCTTACGAATCCTTTATACCATTGAACATGATCTTGAATAGCGATGTTTTCCGCCACGCTCAAGTTAGGAAACAAAGACAAGTCCTGATAGATAACTTGCACTCCATGCTCTATGGATTGCTGTGGAGTAAGGCGGTTATAGTGCTGACCATCCATGATGATTTCAGCGCCAGATTCAGGGGCGTGTACACCGGAAATGATCTTGAATAGGGTACTTTTACCACAGCCATTTTTCCCCGCTAGGCAATGGACTTCACCGCGATTAAAACTGAGGTTTATATCATTGAGAGCTTTAACTGAGCCGAAATGTTTCGACACCCCTTTGAGAGTAATAAAGGCTTGTTTGGACATAGTGATACCACTCGGCTGATTGCCTAATAAAGTGACTAGAAAAATAGCTTTAAAAAATTGAAGTGGTTGCCCGTATAAGAACAGGCAACCCATATTTTATCCCTAAACCACCTGAGAATGCTCGTTTCAGAGGCATTGCGCGAGTTCAATTCTGGACGCATTGGCGTAGGAATGGTGACTCCCTTTTAAGCTAATGGAACAACCATTAGCTACGAACAATGTCTTGCCTAAAGTACATTAAATTCCCACTGAATCCTGCATTTCTAAGTAGCTCGGGCATAGTTAGCGAGCGCTAACTATAGATTTAACTACCTAGAAATCTAAGCTGCGGGCATTAGACTTATCGACTTCAAGGATTCGATTGAACTTAATAACGCGAGTTTCAATGTTTATCTCTGCCTTACCCAGTTTATTCACCTCAACACCCTCTTCTATCGCCTTACCATCAAGCATCATCTTGGCAACGGCAACCATGGCATAACCCGCATCAGCAGGGTTCCACAGGAAGCCTTTATCAATCTCACCGCGCATCAGATATTGCGCCGCCTGACTTGGCATTAAGATCCCGACAGTGTCAATCTTATCTTTGGCGCGTTTTTTCTTAATCGCTTCACCAGCACCAATCAAACCTAATGAACCGTAAGAGATGATCCCTTTCATATCAGGGTAAGCTTTCATCAGATCATTCGTGGCGCCATAAGAGGCATCTACACTTTCGGCCACAGGCATACGACTGGTGACTTCAAACATCTCTGGGTAAGTCTTTTTTTGGTAATCGATAGCCAAATTTGCCCAGTTATTATGCAGCGGTACGGTCAATGAACCCACAAAAACAACATAGCCTCCCTTACTATCCATATGCTTAGCCATCTCATCCATGGTCGATTTGGCATAGGCGAGGTTGTCTAACATCTCAATATTCCAGTCAGCATTATGCTTATCTGGTGACTCATGGGTCAGTACAATAATGCCTTTATCACGAGCCTTCTTAAATACAGGTTCAAGCACAGTCACATCATTAGGCACCACAGTGATGGCATCCACCCCTTTGGCAATAAGATCTTCAATCATTTTTACCTGTTGGGCAGGATCCGGCGTTGCAGGGCCAACTTGACGAGCATTTACCCCTAAATCTGCGGCTGCCTGCTCAACACCTTTATTCATCTGGTTGAACCAAGGAATACCCGATACTTTAACGACGTTGACAATCTCATAATCTTTGGCACAAACACCTGCAGATAATAGTGCCAGAGAAACAGCAGCAACTTTAAAGAATACTTTTTTCATCTTGGTTCACCTTGTAAGAATTTATACAGGCAATCACTTGCCCTGCAGAATGGACTCAATATAAAGTGATGAGGTGAAGAAATCCGCTGAACAGATGAATAACGTGATCGATGCACGTTACTGTTAAATATATGAAAAAATCAAAGAAGTATTAGGTTACCAAGGGTAATTGATGAAATAAAACAACGATTCCAAACTAATAATCTGCATATTTAATAATAATTTGATCACGTAAAACCAACAGACTTCATTGCTTTTTCATTCGTAGTTTCTAGGTTAATAAAACCACATGAAAATAGATTTCAAAAATCAAACCTAGATCACGAATCACCACTTTATACCTGCTAGCAGTCCAGAAATAATGAAATATTCCAGTCTAACAAGTCACCAAAACATAGGACTCTGTCAATAAATTGATTCGAAAAAACGTCATTTAACAACACAAGCGACCATCGCCGTCTCTTATACTGAGACCAATACTCTTAATGCATCCCCTTGCCATCGACACCAGTCGATCCATCCCCTTGGTATTTTGTATCCATTCCAAGCCTCAATATTAATTAAGGTTCTTGAATTTCCGTTAAAACAGACAAGCCACTATTTATATTAATTAAAATAAAGATGAGCACACTAAAAATATTTAGTTACATTTATTATCTAGAATTATTTCACAAGAAATTTTCATATGGTTAAAAATAAGAATATATTTTATTTCATTACTACCAGCAACCATTCAAGATGTTGATTGTTATTAAGTTTAATTTCGTGATACATTTGTTATAAAATACACAGATTCTCGTGAGGTATAATTATTTTTTAGCCGTAGAATCATCCCACGTTATTAATATTAGTAATAAGGGATTATTTTGAATATATATGTTCAACATAGAGCATTCAATATAAAGCAGACGCTATTATTTGCTTTATTATTAAACACACCGATAGTAACTCACGCTGAGGAGCTTAAAAATAATAACATTGATGATTACCTTAATTTAGGCACAGCTGACAGTATTTATGGTGGTGATGATTTTTACGCACATGATAGAACTCAAATTGGTAACCAGATAAAAACCTTTATTCCTCCCTTATTAACTCCCGCAGTCACTCAGCATGCTTATGTTTTACCACCAGGGGCTTTCCGAATAGATTTTTCCCAGCGTTATTTATCCTTGGACGGGAATGATTTTTTTAAAGATGGAAAACCTAATACTGATGTATTTAGTAATTTCGAAGTTGATCGGCAATTATCCGACCTCGACTTGTTTTATGGCTTTGATTTAAATACAAAATATCTACACAGTTTTACACTACGTGTGAATATACCCTATCGTAATGTAGAAACAAACGGCTCTATTAACCCTAACGGCCAACCCTTTATTAGCTTAGAAAATGCCGGTAGTTCCTCTCATCTTGGTGATGTCGGGATCTTTTTAAAGAAGAAAATTCTCGATCAAGCCAATAGTGGCTTTGGTTTAGCCATGGTTGGGGCGGTATTTCTACCCACTGGCAGCAACGAAGCCACATTTGGCAGTAATGGACGTATTAGTGCTCGACGACCTCAGCCCCCCAATACAGTAGCGGCACAAGGCTTTGATGCCGTACAACGAGCAAATGTTGCCAATGGTACTTGGGGAGATGGTCGTTGTTTCTTCAGAAATTTCAATATCGATAATAGGGCTTTGTGTAATAACAACCCAGCTTTCAGTGCGCCTTCAGCCGCGGTACAAAGTTTCTCACCCGGTGGCAGCAACTTCGACAACTCGTTTGTGGGAGACTTTCCCTTTAACAATGGTGTTTTTGGCCGCTTTTCCGCAGATGGTCGTCTACCTTCAATTTTACAATCAGGTACGGGATCGACCAGTTTCTTAGTCGGGGCCTTTTTAACTAAACAGTTCTCGGAGAATAGCTTCATTGGCCGTTCAGCGTTACATGGGGGATTTAGTCATAAATTCATCTCAGAAGATGACGGTATTGATCCAGGCGATATCACTACCTATTTCACCTCCTTCGTTAAACCCATCTACAAAGATTACTTATCACTGGATTTAAGCTTGATCGCTTTCGATCGCGAAGAGGACACCTATGCCGGTAATATTCCTGAACCAGAAATTCATACTTGTGTCGCCGAAGATCTTGGTGTGATAAGTAACTGTGGCAGTGTTGGTGATGAAGCCTTTGTGTTTGATGTTGGCCATCGTCCAGGATTTTCAGGTGGGTTAACCGGTTTTGTCGCACCCTCATTAATCTTTAGCCCTAATCCCCAGCTCCGCTTTACCCTCTCATCACTCTTCCGCGTTATTGAACCTGACTTAGGTCCAGCACCAGAAGCTGTTTTCCGTTTCTCCATCAGTACGATTCTTTAAGCAAGGAAGAGCATAAAATGAAAAATAAACAGTTTGTTATCAAAGTATTTTGTATTTCGATCGCCAGTGCATTCATCACCCAAGCATTGGCTAAAAATTACATTTTAACGCCTGACCAGAGAACCGTTGCGATAAAAGGCGGCTTTTCACAACCTGATTTATCCCAATATCGCTCAAGCATTAACAGCAAAATTATTGATCGCACTTTTTATACCAATGAAGCGACTTTTATGGCAAATGAAGGTTATAAAACGGGAATGGAAGGCTATAACGACATGGTTAAAGCCAGCTTTCCTATTGCCTATAAAAGAGCATTTCAGTGGGTAACAGCGCGTGAAATGTACTTTTATGCCCGTTATTTACTTGATTATATTGGCGGACGTAGTCACGCGGGTGTGCATATGGTGCATGGTCCATATTTCAGTATGAAAGCAGACAAGCACAGTCAGTTCAATAAATTAGTTCGTGACCGAGGTGAACGTCAATTTTCCAACAAAGACATTCTATTAGGGATGGAGCTACCCCTTGTTTATCAACGAACCGGCTTCCCGCGTGTGTTCGACGATATTCAACCAACCTATTTACAATATAAATCGCTACAGCCCTTCTTTACAGGTCAACTAGACAATACCGACAGTTTCGACGATCCCATTAGTGGCAAAAAAGGTGGCTGGGGAGTGCCTAATACCTATTTCAACGACTTGCCTCAACGCTTTGATCATGGCGACATGGACACAACCTTTAACTTAGGTGCTATGGGGCAATTTGTGAAACGCCGCTCACAATGGCTAGACCGATTTTTCCAAGCCAATCACAGGGGCACAACCCATATATCAAAACATAAAGAGGTGGCGCTATTAGGTAATGATGCTGAAGAAGGTATGCGTGGTTGGGGGCTCACCATGAGTGCTTTGAACGCCATGCTGCAGGTTAAATCCTCCATGTTTACCGATGGTGAAAAGCTCATAGGCATCAACACCGAGACCTACGATCCCAAAAATGGGTTTAAGTACCTCCCCCATGAAATAAAGCCAAATTTATTATGGGTTGGCGACATTCCTGAGCGTGTTTGGGCCATGGATATCCAAGACCCAAGTAGTCAATTATGGGATCAAGCTTCTTGGATATGGGCAACATCAGCCTATGCTGTGGCGGCAAATCGTCGTGGTGACTTTTTCACCGACAACCCTCCAGTTGATGGCGGTTTAGTCGAAAAACGCACTGGGTTACTTGCCGAATCAATTGGTAATGCTGTCTTTAGTAATATTCAAGCCATGCACACGGATAACAATATACTGGTGTCTCAATGGCATCCAGAGGAAGGTAAAGGCTCAACCATTTCACTCAAGGATATGGCAATGGCATTGGTTGCCATCAATGATATGGCGCAGTCATGGCAAAATATGGATCGCAAACCAGAACTTGTTCAGCAAGCAAAGACACTACTGGTCAATAACGCTGACTTTTTAATTAAGGTGCAAAATCCTAATGGCAGTTTCAACAGCAGTTACAGCACATCAGGGCAAGCAAAGGGGGAAAATGGTCTTGCAGTATCGCAATTTGAGGGGATCCGGGCATTAATTGCAGCTTATTACTCCAGTCGTGATGAAAAGTACCTTACTGCAGCTCGAAAAGCCTATAACCATGTTAACCGTGACTATTGGCAAGTAAGAGATGGTGTTTACCGCAGTGAATTAAACAGTGATATTGCCTCCGTCACTCCCTATTCTGTTGGTATTACCATGGCAGCGCTACGTGAAGTGATGTTTACTACTCCAAGCTATTTACTTGAAGATCAAGTAGAACATATGACACGTTGGTGGGTTCAAACTGTTAACCAAAGCGGCTTGTTATTGTCTGAGCATCAATCAACAGGAGAAGTATTCACTGGATATGGTACCGGTGATGACGATGCCGATGGTATTCCCTATGTGAGTAAAGCGCATGGCAAATATGGTGCAGCTCCTGTTATGGCTGCAGAAGTGAAAATCAACCTTGGTGCGGCATCAAATTCAGCGTTTAATGCTATCGAAGGTGATATTCATCAAGGCGAGAATGTTGATCATGTCGCCATGAATTTTTCACTAGCACAGCACCCTTCACTTAAAAGTTCACCACAGTTAGCACTCACCAACCCAAATGTTGATGGTTTAGTTAACCGCGCTGATCTCGTGCGCACAGACGGCTCTCACATTCCTCTGCAGCCATCAAAACCCATACTTATTGGTAAAGGCACACAACATGATCTGACTGGAAAACAAATTTTTGAAGCCAACTGTATGCTTTGTCATGGCCAAAATGGGGAAGGCATTGACGGAAAACCGTTGAAGAATTTCATGGAGTATCCAGCAGCAACGATGGAAGCATTCATTTATTCTGGCAATCCCACCGCATCAATGCCCGCTTTTGGTATTGGTAATAATGACAAGGTGGGTGGCACGTTAACCAAAGACGAAATTAAACGGGTTGTGAGCTACGTCCAAAGCAATAGCTTTAAGCATAACTACGCTGAATCGCAAAAAGGCCATGTCATTAACGGGTTTCAAGCGAAAGATATTTGGTTCTATCTATCTCGTTATAACGTGCAACATCGAGGAGAAAAAATGATAGATGCCAGCATTGCTCAACAATACATAAATCAAATGCCGGATCCAGCCAAGGTCAAAGCGACTCAATATGAGAATATACAACGCAATAAACCAGATGCAGAAGTGACTCAAACTGATATGTCTCAATAGCCATCTATATTGAATAACTCACTCTTTGTCATGAGTTAACTAGAAAGTAGCTTACTGCTTGCGCAGTAAGCTACTTTTCTATCAGAGAAAATGAATATATCCTCTGCTCCAACGGCTAGGCTAAAAACAGCATTAGTTGAAGGTTTACTAATAATTATTATCTATTATTTAACATCTAAAACTTAACGGCCTTAAATCTGTCTAAAGCTAGATTGCACGGGGCTTACAACACATCTTATGCTAAAATCCTCTTTCAGCTTTATGAATGTGTAATACCAATCAGTATAAAGATGTGATCGCTCAGCGAGAATTTAGCGATTCTGAGGTAAGGCAACGAGTGAGAAGCATAGTTATTCTACGTTTAAGCTCGTTAACACAGCATCAGAAGCGCTAAAACTCGCCCTTTGGGGTGTGTTTTTGGCTACCTACTTCTGCGTTGAATGAACTCACAAGGGAGTAACCATTATTTCATCCATTCGCCTTGAACTAGTTTACCAAAAGCCACACTGAGTAGAGCACTTTCTTATACTGATTGGTATGGATCTCATTTGTTTGACTGAACCTAGTGATTAACTGATGAGGAAATAAGAGATGAGTAAATTAAACGCTGAAGAGCGTAAAGCCCGAGATAATGAACGTTTTTCACAACGAGTCGATGAGCGTAGAGTAAAAGGCGAAGATGTCGTAGCCTACGCACTAGCTAATAAGAAAGCCTATAAATTTCTGACTAAACCAGAGAAGCACGAGCTTAAGCAAAGACAAATAGCACTTCAAAATGAAGTACAACTGACTGAGCAAGAAAAGCAGAAGCTTAGAGATGAGCAAGAGTTAGACAAGGTTCAAACGGCATTTACCGAACTGTAAAACAGTCATAGTTAATTGATTATGGATGCCGTGTTCAAAACCCATTAAGACACCGCAACATTGAGTCAGGGATCCACAAACATACGATTAAGCTCGTTGGGATCCCGCAGACTTTTAGCCTACTTTTTATAATTAAACTACTGCACCCACTGAATTAACTCCTTAGCACCTCTGACAGCAAACTGCCTCTCAATAAGGTTACCCGCTGGATCGAAGAGTAATATTTCAGCAGCGCCGGCGCGGTATTTAGCGATCAACAGATCTCCCTCAGGTGTTCCCACTCTAGCGAGAAGAAAAAGCACTTTATCACCAAGATGAGCACGAGCTTCATTCATCTGTTCTGTCTGGCTACTACTCACAGCTAAATTAACATCATAGACAAACACCAATGCAGGTATACCTGTACCAATTTGCTCGTGGGTCGCCTTAAACCCTTTGGGCATCATCATTAACAGCAGTCCAAAAAGTATCACTATGGAAGTGATAACACCGATAGCAATCCAAGGCTTACGGCGTAGAGAGTTTGAGTTTGAATTAGATTTACCCATGATGACAAAGCCCTTTTAAACTGTTGATTGATATAATCGAGCCTCCAATTGTAATCAACAAAACTGAGGCTAATATTAAATACGCCTAAGCGTTCTTAGCTAAGTGCTCTTAGGTATCTTCTCCACACTCTATTTTCCCAAAGACAGTTGAACTCTCATTCAGAATAGTGAGTGACTATGTTATTTCCCGCGATTGTCCAGTAATAGTTGACCGGAACGTGTGTCTAGATACTCCCCATGTGCCACTTTTCGCCTGCCGTTCACCCATAGATCACGTAAACCAGTTGCATAAACTTCTGGCAGTTCTATCGTCGAGTGGTCACAGAAATTAGCATCAAATAAACTGATGTCGGCATAGTAGCCTGGCGCTAACTTACCCCGTTTGTGGAGCGAAAAAGTCTCTGCGCTCAAGGCCGTCATTTTATAAATAGCCTTCTCAAGTGGCAGTAACTGACGCTGGGTGACAAATTGGTGAATAATCCGCGGAAATGAACCACAAACTCTAGGATGGAGTCGGCCTCCGAATATCGTATCGGTACCCACCATGCCCCGCGGATGCTGAAAAATCCGCTCTACCAGTTCCTCATCCATGAAATAATCAATCATACGTACGTTACCACGTTCACTGACAAGAAGATCAAGCACAAAATCAACTGGGTGCCGATCAGTTTTTAGGGCACACTCGGCTATAGAGCAGCCCAACCACTGCTGAGCCGCTAGACTTTCGACTTCACAAATTAGAATATTCTCCCAGCCCAATAAAGCGGGCAGATTATCCCAGGGCTCACCAGTCTGAGGTAAAATCCGTTCAGCAAACCAATCTCGAATCTGTCGCCGGATATCCGACGCTTTCAATGCGATCATCAGATCATCCGGTGCATATGTGCGAATGAGGCTCGGAGGTAAAATAGCAAGAAGTGTGGTACTGCCATAATGATAGGGGTACTGATCAAACGTGAGTTCATGGCGATCAATCAACGCCAGTAACGAGGTTAATTTTGATGCATTGCGGCGGCCGATCAGCTTTAGGTGAGAAATGTGTAGCTGGCATCCAGCCTGTTGCGACAAAATGATCGTCTCCTGTAAAGCCTCGAGAATCTCATCACTTTCACTGCGCATATGCACAACCAATGGCTTATGGTGTACGGCGGCAACCTGGGCTAACGTTGCCAGCTCATGCCGATCACTAAATAACGCTGGGTGATAGATCAAGCCTAAACTGATGCCACGAGCACCAGCAATCAAGGCTTCATCAGCTAGACTAGCCAGCCTACGGCGCTGATTTTTATCCATCGCCAAACTACTGTTGCCACAGATCTGATAACGCAATAAACCATGGGGAACGAAAGAGGAGAGATTGACCTCCAGCCCACGTTGCTTAAGGGCTGAACCATAACTCGTAAAACTATCCCAGTTCCAATCAATATCAGGGTTACCAATGATCAGCCGCTCCCTGACCTCCCCCTGAAGTGCCTTCGGCAGTGGAGCCACACCAAGGCCGCAGAGACCGACAAGTTCTGTAGTGATACCTTGCAGTACTTTAGGCTTAAAACCCTGTGGTAAAAAAGTCGCTAGATCGCCATGGCTATGGACATCAATAAACCCCGGAGTAACATATGCGCCATCCGCGTCAATCACGTTATCAGCAGCGGTTGTAATGAGCGGTGCAACAGCAGTAATCATCTGGTTATCAATGAGGAGATCACCTTTAAACGCTGCCCCACCACTTCCATCGATTACGGTGGCATTTCTGATCAACTGACGCACGATTTCACTCCATATCTATGCTTAGCCAGCACCAGCATAAAACAATGCTTATGCCATAAATGAGATCAGAGTAATACTTTAAAAATATTGAAATAAGAATAGAAACGTAGGCTTACTCCCAAGGCTTAGTATGTAATCGTTCTTTCAATAGCTGAATAAAACCTGAAATACGCGCCGAACGCTCTTTTTCTGGGCTACTTAATAACGCCACAATGTTGGCGTTAGGTAGTGAGTAACTTGGCAATATGCGCACCAACTCACCACTACTGAGCTGAGGTTGTACATCCCACTCAGAACGCATAATGATTCCTAACCCTGCAATAGCCCAATCTTTAATCACTCGGCCCTCATTACTTGCCAGTGTTGGCGTGATCCTAATCATCTCTTGTTTGCCATTGTCAAGATGAGTAAAAGGCCACAAAGTGACATCTTCGTTATTTTCTCTTAACGCGATACATGGAAGTTTCAATAGATCTTGAGGGACTTTAGGCGTGCCCATCTGCAATAAATATCCAGGAGAGGCACAAATAAATCGTTGATTAGTTGCCAAAGTGATCATTTTTAATGAGGAGTCATTGAGCGCACCGATATAGATGATGATGTCCCACTTATGATGGCTAGACCAATTAGGGTTATCAGATAACTCAAGTTCAATATCCAGTTGAGGGTGTTTAACTTTGTATTCACCAAGTAAAGGTGCGACATAGTCATTACCAAAACCAAGCGGGGCTAACACTCTTAGCTTGCCGCACACATGCTCCTTTAACTCATCTAACTGCTCCTGTAACTCATCTAACCCTCGTAAAATAGGTAGGCCTTTATCCAGTAGAAGCTGCCCCTCTTCGGTTAGGCTAACAATTCTAGAGGGGCGCTGGATTACTTTAATAGACAGTTTTTTTTCAATATGCTGCAATCTAAGCGTCACCGAAGGTGGGGTGATATTTAACGCCCTTGCCGCTTCAGCTAGGGTTCTATGGCTTGCAATTGTGGTGATAAATCTTAGATCTTCAGTGGTGATCATTTAGTTCAAACCTAATCTATACCTTAATAAGTATTAATGTAAAACAAAACAAACTTCTTGGATACTGTTAAGCAATTCGATGGTTTGATGCCGCTCAAGTGCATCAATTATTTGCAACCTCAGGAAAATGATCATGTTACCCAGTAAAAGCTCAAATCCACACTTGTTAAGCCTATATCAGGCTCTCGATACGCCTTTCTTGTTGGTGGATAAACAAACAATGCTTAACAACTTAGCTAAGTTACGCAATAAAATTGAAGGTTTAGGGGCAGAATTAAGACCTCACTTTAAAACCGTAAGAGCCCTCGAAGCTGTGGGTCATCTGCTACCACAAAAAACATCTGCAATTACGGTATCAACGGTAAAAGAAGCCGAGGTGCTAGTCAGTCAGGGCTATAGCAATATCGTTTATGCAGTAGGTATTTCAGAGGGTAAATTACCGAGAATTGCTCAGCTTATATCCAAAGGGGCTGAGGTAAGAGTATTACTCGACACCATAGAGCAAGCTGAGTTTATTAATCGATATTGTGAGCAACATAGCTGTGTCATTCCCGCACTCATAGAAGTTGACTGTGACGGACATAGAGGCGGTATTCATCCTGATGATCCTCAGTTAATAGATATCGCTAGACGATTGCATCAAGGCGCAGCAAGTTTTCACGGTGTATTAGCCCATGCAGGCGAGTCCTACCTTTGTTTCGAGCCAAAAACATTAGCAGAAGCTGCCAGTAACGAAGCCAAAATGACACTTAACGCGACTAACAAGCTTCGCGCAGCAGCGATCCCTTGCGACATCGTGAGCATAGGCTCGACGCCGACCGCCCATAGTTATCAAGACTTAGCGGGGATCACCGAAGTTAGGGCGGGGGTTTATGGTTTCTTCGATCTCGTCATGGCTGGGATCGGGGTCTGCAAGCTTGAGGATATTGCGGTTAGCGTGGTGACCACGGTTATTGGCAATAACAAAGAAAAAGGTTGGTTGTTTATTGATGCGGGATGGATGGCACTGTCAGCTGATCGCGGCACAGCAGATCAACCTAAAGACTGTGGTTTCGGTTTGGTTTGCGAAGCTAATGGGGCCTTGCTCGATGGCTTGCAGGTCATCTCGGTTAATCAGGAGCACGGCATCATAGCCGCTGTGGGTAATGATGCGATCAACCTTGAAGAGTTCCCAGTTGGCTGCCGATTACATATTTTACCAAATCATGCCTGCGCCACAGCATCTATGCATCAGCACTACCATGTGTTTGATACGCAGGATGAAACCTATGAGATTTGGAACCGAATTCAGGGCTGGTAAAATGATATATTTAAACGAAGCGCAAACCGCAAAACTCATTACCCATCAACTGGCTTACACGGCAGTAAAAGATGCTTTTATTGCGGCCATAACAGATGAAGCGACACTGTTCCCCGTGGTCAATGCATCGGGCCCACAAGCGGATTCGATGTTTTCATTAAAATCAGCGTCCACAGCGACATTAGTTGGCTGGAAAACCGGTAGCTATTGGCCGGGAAATCAGACCAAAAATATGCCATGCCATGGTACCAATGTGTTCCTGTTAAGCCCAGAAACTGGCGAGCTCGTTGCTGTCGTTGCTGCAACACAAGTTAATGCCTACCGCACTGCAGCTGCAGACGCCATTGCAGTCGATTATCTAGCGAGAAAAAATGCCTCAGTATTGACCGTGTTTGGCAACGGACACCAAGCAGAATATGAGGTGTTAGCCATCGCAGAGGTGCGTGACATCACTAAGGTGATTGTGGTTGGCCGAGATGAAAAACGTTGTGCAGACTTCATTAAGCGCCTCAAAGATAAAGGCTTACAAGCCGATGTAGAAGTGAGAAACGCACAGTATGGCTGCGAAAATGCAGATATTATCGTGACAGCAACAACAGCCACGGCACCATTATTTCAGGCTCATTGGGTCAAACCAGGTAGCCACATATCTGCGATGGGAGCAGACAAAGTCGGCAAGCAGGAGTTACCTGTTGAGTTGTATCCAGACGCAAGTTTATTTTGTGACTATCAAGCACAATCCCTTGTTATCGGTGAATTTCAGCATGCTAATGATGCGCCAGTAACTGAGATAGGTAATGTCCTCATAGGCATGTCGACTGGGCGAGTTGGCAGTGAAGAGATCACTGTTTTTGATAGTTCAGGCATTGCGATTCAAGATCTGTTTGTTGCCGCTAAACTGCTTGAGCTGAGTAAATAAAAGACAAAACATATCTTTTTTGAAATTAGTATAGAAATGCTAATGTCGAGTTAACATAATCATATAGGGTCAAGATGGTGGCTAGCTTAGTTACTTATTCTTGACCCGCATATTCCGAACACTTCTCTGCCTCCCCTTTATATACCTGTTTGACTCTATTTGTTTATCTTCTATTCTCGGTAGATAATGATTTCAAAACTATTTCAATTAAAAAGGTTTCACAATGATTGAGTCTCTGTTTGATAAATATGGGGGATTTGACACATTTGCCCTCGTTGTGAGTAGTTTCTATCAAAAAGTGTTAGATAGCGATGAGCTGGAACATTATTTTAGAAACGTCAATATGGACAGTTTGATGGCTCACCAAACAAATTTTATAGCCAAAGCCTTAGGTGGCCCAGATGCTTATGAAGGACGCGATCTTCGCCAAGCTCATATCAATTTTGATATTACTTTATCTCACTTTCAGGAGATTGCTGAGTTGCTCGAAGAGTCACTTGAGGAAGCGGGCGTTGAAGGGCAGGATATCGAGTCAATTATAAAGATAGTAAGAAGTTTACGAGATCAAATTGTAACCTAACCATAAGAAAATGCACTAAATTTAGGATGAATATATGCAGCCAGTAACTTTTGAGCTATTTGACCTAATGGATTATGGTGTTGGCTTATGTTCTGCTGTTTCCTTAGAAGTTTTAGAGGCAAACTCAGCTTTGATTGCATGGTTAAGTTTAGGACCAAATAAGAACTATTTAAGTGACCACATTAACGCTGAGAACCTAGCTCGTATCAAACGTTCAATTGAAAAAAAGCGAAAGTATCGTTTCTGTCAAACCTATTTGATTCACTCCCGTGAAGATACAATAGAATTTATTTGCAGTACCATCTCTTTGTCAAATAACCAAGAGTTCTTGCTCATCCAAGCTTCTGTGAATAACTCCGATAAACACTTGAAGGCGCTAGCTAAGAATCATGCCGTTTTATTAGAGAAAAATAATCAATTACTCTTAAAGGAGAAGTTAAAAGCTGAAGAAGCAAATAATGCTAAAGATAAGTTTCTTGCAGCAATGAGTCATGAGTTAAGAACCCCGCTGAACGGTATATTAGGTATGGTGCAGCAACTAGAAAAATCAAACTTAACCCTTTCCCAAAATCATTATCTGAATACGATTAACAGTTCGGGTCAGCAATTATTGGCCGTGATTAATCAGGTGTTAGATTATTCCAAAATAGATTCGTCGGAAGTCATTTTGCATCCCGTGGTAAGCGATATTTCATCGATCATGACGCAAGTATCACAAATTTGTGGTGAAAAGCTTTTATCTGATCGTAATGTCAATTTTCATACCCAAATAAGTCCCGATATACCTTTAGTCATTGTCGATGACATTAGGTTAAAGCAAATTTTAATCAATTTAGTTAGCAACGCGCTGAAGTTCACTCACCAGGGAGAGGTTCATCTCATCTTGGAACTGAGCTCAACGAAAGCAAAATCCTGTGAATTAATATTTAAAGTGATCGATACAGGTATCGGAATTTCAGATGAGAGAGTTGAACATATCTTTGAGCCGTTTATTCAACACTCATTTTCTACAACACGTGAATACGGCGGCACAGGCCTTGGTTTATCGATTTGTAAACAGTTAGTTGAAATAATGGGAGGAGCGATTAGTGTGACAAGTCAGCTCAATGTCGGCAGTCAATTTATGGTTAATCTATCTTTGAATATCAGCCATGATACTGAAATTAATCGAGAAGACAGTCTAACAGATAGAAGCAGTTATGATGTTTCTATCATCAAGGGAAAACGAATTCTGATCGTTGATGATATTGCAATAAATAGAGAGATAATCAAAATGCCTCTTGAAGAGTTTGATACTCAATTATACTTTGCTGAAGATGGGGTACAAGCGATAGAGATGTTTAAGAAACATGATATTGATTTGGTTCTTATGGACTGCCTTATGCCCGTCATGGATGGGTTTGACGCGACAAAAGCAATACGTAAAATGGAAGCTATTGGTAACCGAGTGCCAATTTTTGCGGTGACGGCGAGTATTTCTGAAGAGTTAACTCTATCCTGTAAGCAGGCTGGCATGGATGAAGTGATGCTTAAACCTTTTGATTTTGAAGAATTAATTAAAAAAATCTCCTATAGTTTAATCAATTAAACATCTCGAAAAAACACCCGTTAACCTAGCCCAAGCCATTATTTAATAATCAATAAGATAATGATATGGAATTAAGATGACCTTATAAAAAATCCCTACTTATCGCTAAGTAGGGATTTTTAATTTAATCAGACTTTTAATCTAACTCGGTGTAAAGGCACTTAAATTACTGGCCTTTAGCCACACAGTTGAACTCACCGCTGTAGTCAAAGTTAAAGTGGAACTTAGTAAAGCCTTCAGTACCTTCTTTGGTACCTGGCGCTTTTTCTGTAGAAAGACCTGTGATTCCATTGTCTGCACAACGGAAAGCTTCATCAAGTGTTGCTGATGTAAACCAAACGCTGTCTGTAGTTGGTGCTACAAGCTGGAACACTTCGGCATTAGGGAATGCCAATGTAGCATTGCCTTCATTCTCAGCTAGCACATCTTCTAGGTAGAATTGAACTAACTCACGGTTATTAAAGGCTGCTTCTTCTTTAACCAGCACAGCTTTATCAACACCAGGCATGCTCTTATTAGACGCACGGTAGTTGTTAGTGATGACATAAATTTCAGCATCATCAGCAATTTCAACACCGTTATAGGTCAGGCTAGTTAGCTGTTCGTTGTCTGTAACCTCATGCTCAAAGCCATTAATGTTGATGTACTTTGATTTATTTTCAACGTTAACAGTGTACTTAAGCAGGCCTTCACCTGATTGGCTGAAACCACCAAAGAAGGCATCAAAGTTATAACCTGGGAATGACTCATTGAGGAATCTTTCACCTTCAGCTAAAGGTAGGCTGTTGTATGCGTTTGAGTTAACCCACTCAATCCAGTTCTTCATATCTGAACCAGTCATCTTTAACACTGCTGGCGTATTGTTATCAAATACATAGATATCAGCAACTGATGCGTTAGTTAACTCACCTTCTTGGATGTTGGTATAATCTTGCGCCCCATTACGGCCAGACTTGAATGGCGCAGAAACAGACAAGAAGATCGCATCTTCACCAGCAGAGGCAAATTCACCTGCGTCTTTCCACTTCATTAACTGATGCAGTTGTGCCTCGTTAACAACCTGAATAGATAAGTCTGGTACGACTTGTGGGAAGAAACTGTTCATGTTCACATCGATTGACGCGATTGATGTAGACATGTAATCAATCGTTCCTTGATGCTCATCAGCCACTAAATCTTCGATAATACGATTTGAACTATTAGGGATTAGTGAGCGTAGTTTTGATGTTGACTTAGTATGGTCAACGCTCCAGCTTTCGCCGTTATCTTTCGTTGTTAGAGTTAAGTCAATAACACCTAACTTAGCACCCCAGAAACCTGGCATAACAGCTGGAACACCATTAATTAATCCAAGCTTTGCATCTACACCTTCGATTTCACCGTATTCACCGGTTGTATTCGGGAATTCACGATGGTCATGACCAAACATGATTGCATCAATATCATCAACGTAGGCTAGGTGCAGTGTTGCGTTTTCGGCAAACTCATTGTCATTGTCATTTAGGCCTGAATGAGGAATCGCAACAATAATATCAGCGCCTTCAGCTTTCATTTTAGGAACATAATACTCAGCTGTTTTCTTGATGTCAGACACCATCACATTACATTCAAGTAGTGATGCATCCCAGCCCATAATATTTGGAGGAGTAAAGCCGATAACACCGACTTTAACTAGGTAAGACTCACCATTACTGCTCTTAAATTCACGATCTAAGATCACGTATGGCAGGTACTTATGTTCAGCATTGTCATAAAACTCTTCAGTGATACGAACTTCACACTCTTCTGCAGCATTGCTTACTTTCTCTAGTGACTTGTCAACTTTCCATACGTTGGCACTCACATAAGGGAAGTTTGAACCTTTAAGTGACTCATCAAGGAACTCAAGACCGTAGTTAAACTCATGGTTACCCAAGTTAGCGGCATCGTATTGCAATTCGTTCATTGCTTTATAAACAGGGTGGGTATTTTCTTTAACGTGCTCAGTACCCAGCGAAGCCATATAGTCGCCCATTGGGCTACCTTGGATTAAGTCGCCATTATCAAACAACATGCTATTTGCAACTTCTTCGCGTGCAGCTTCGATAACCAAAGAGGTACGTGCTAAACCCCATTCAGGCAGTTTAGTTTCGTTGGCTTCTTTGCTGACAAAGTAATTGTATGGCATTACGTTGGTGTGGATGTCTGTTGTTTCCATCAAACGAACAGTGATGGTGTTGTCGCTAACATTATCATTATCATTTGATGAGCTGTTACAACCCACTAGTGCCGCAGCAATGCTTGAAACAAGCAGAAGCTTTTTAGTACTTAATTTCATCTTTACTCCAAAAACCATTTTATTATTTTTAATTAAAATCATTACCACCACTTAAGAACTCGATAGTGTATTCTCAAATGAAGTAGGAAATATCGACCAATCATGTTCAATATCAATAAATTCGGAGTAAAATTAAATAAAAAAGACAAGTAAGTAAAGTGAACAATATATGTCTTACAACAAGCGTTAACAATTTAAATTAATAAGTAATTAACTGTGCAAACAAATTAAGTAATAAAATTAAAAATGTACATAATAGAAAGGCATAACAAACAATAAAGAACCTCATCTAGGCATATACACAATCTCAAAGCCAAGTACAACTACACAACCAAGCTCCACCCAATTACACACAAAGAAAACCTTTAACGCTTTTCAATTACAATGATTGCATTAATATTCGTGAATTAATGCCACATAAATATACATTCAACATCGCAACATCGTCCATAAAATAGAACGCTCAAACCAAATAACAATTTAAACCAATAAGAAACAACAAGCTAACTCACTACACTATAAAAAATCATTATAGAAAGATGTGATTAAGTCATATTTATATCTTTAGTAAGCATGCCTAGATCACTCATTTGCTGAATTAGTAAGTAATTATCTATCCTGTTGATATTTAATGATCAAAACAGATCAACTCTGACTAGAGACTAAAATTTAGTGATGTTTTTTATCGCAAAAATATTTTCAATAAATATAATGTTTAACACTGAAAACCATCAATATCAACAACGCAACGAGAGCGCTTAAGCAACAAATGAAACACCATGCGAACAATATAGATACGTAATAGCAACCTAGCTAAATAACTCTGCCAGCAAGGTTACCAAGAAAAACATAACTAAAACTCCCGCCATTATTTCTGTGAAGCCCAGCCCCTTTTTTTCAAAATAGAAGTGCACGTAATTAACTATGTCGGTCTATATTGGTTTGTCAGACTCTGCCTCTAATTATCTGGGTGGCTATGATTATCTATAAAATCTGCATCCAGAATTACCTGTGGCTTTGTTAATCATTAATCGCTATGTTACTTTTCAGTATCATCAAGATATTAAAATTGAATTTGCTACTATGTTGACTCCCCAAAGCTTATCGTTTTTATCCTTGCTCGCCGCCAACAATGACAGGGAATGGTTTAAAGCCCATCAGGCTCAGTATGAAGAGTTAATACGCACGCCTGCGCTTAAGTTTATTGAACAGATGCAGCCCCATGTTCACGCTCTGTCTCCCAGATTAAACGCTATAGCCAAAAAGGTAGGTGGCAGCCTGATGCTTCCCCAACGCGATGCTAGGTTCAGTAAAGATAAAACGCCATATAAACTTTATATAGGCATTCGATTTCGTCATTTTCAAGCTCAAGGAGCGCCAGTCCCTAGACTTTATCTGCATATAGCCAACGACTCTTGCTTTTTAGGTGCCGGAATTTGGAATCCAGATAGTAAGGCGCTCAATAAAATACGCACCTGTATTGATGAAAACCCCAATGCCTACAACAAGGCCTTAGCCCAACTGCGTGCCGGCGGCTTTGAAATGCAAGGAGCCAGCCTTATTCGCCCACCCAGAGGTTATGACAAAACTCACCCCATGATCGATGAACTCAAGCGCAAAGAGTTTTTCGCCATTAAAAAGCTCACCCCAGAGCAGATTTTTGCTGAAGATTTTGTCTCTTGGTGCGCCGAGGAATTTAAGCAGACTCAAAAACTAATGAGTTACTTGTGTTTTGCACTGGATTTGGATTACTAAGGCGGCTCTTCTCCGCTTACATGAGCTTGATATTTGGATAAAAGGTTGAATGGGTGTCAGGGACTGATGTTTGTCTGATCTTGAGTTTGAAATATTCAATGTCTCGTATTCCTCTAGCTCTTCGCCTGAGTAAACCAATAGAGACATTCCCTGCTTCAACTCGAGCGTTGGTTAATTTATATTTTGCGTAATTACAGACGCCGACTTTTCTATCCAATAGTGCGTCAGCATAATTACACAAGGACAATATCCTCGTTGACTTAGCAAGATCGCACCAAGCTTCAAGTGCCTTTACCATCGACTTGTAACACGGTTCATCCCATATCGCTTGTAACTGCTCTTTCAGCATATAAACAATGCAGAGAGTCTTGTTACTCTCGAGTAAGTCACCAAGTCTATCAGACTGTCTTTCATCCAGTTTATGGGCATTTTTCAGCAAGAGAAACAACGTTCCTTTAAGCATTTTTTTATCTTCATGAGAACCATTTCGAAAGGCTTTGGCGCGTTCTTTTTTGATTAATAAGCAATAGTTTTGCATCACATGAAATCGGTCGAAAACGATATCGGCGTTAGGGAGCATTTTTCTTACTGCGGATTGATAAGGCTGACCCATAACCATTGAAACCGCTTTAATACCGTCTCTCGTCGCGGTTGATAGTTGCTCGAAGAACGAAATAAGGACCGCTGCTTTTCTACCGTGTTCGACCCAAATTAAATGACCAGAAACCAAATCGTATACCACTGTCATGTAGTCATGTCTTTTAGCTCGGGCTACCTCATCAACGCCAATATGGATTAAATTGTTAAGCTTTGCGGGCTCTAGGCCTGGTAGGGTTGAATGTAGATATTCCTTATCAATGTTCTTTACCGTCTCCCAGCGAATACCTAAATGTTGAGAGACTGCGTGAATGCTCATGTATCGGCACAATCCACTAATGAACTGACAGAAGCGAATGGTATATCGCGCTCCTTTTGCAACGTATTCAGTCGCCTCAATTAACCTTCTTCCGTCTTTATCTCTGGTCTGAGCGAGTTCGACTTCGATGCTACAAGGACGTCCACTAACAGGTAGATCGTGTACCCGCCTTCTTACATAGTGATCAACTGTACATCGCCTTTCAGTTCTTGGTTCTTTAACCTTAAACCGTCCGTCTCGGCGGCATCGTACAAGAACAGAGTGAGAGCCTTGTTCTATAGAAAAGGACTGCACACATTGCCCTTTAAAGCTAAATAGGGCGGATGGTAATGATGGCAAGGTATATTCACTTATTCACAAATAAAAAAGTGTTGTAAATGATAATGTTATTTATGACCTTTGATATGAATAGACTCACCTAAGCGGAGAAGAGCCCTAAGGCTACAGCTTATTGAAGCTTATTGGGGGCAGAGTAAGATAGACTCAAATGAATAGTTTCTGAAGCCACAGCTTGTAACAACAGACTCGATTGCTAGAATGGCTGCATATATCTTGAGGTAGCTTGGGTATAGAGTGTACGAATTATGAAATATTAGCTTACAGGAGAAATATCATGGGCTTTGCGCTTTGCGATCTCACAGTAACCAGCACCGCTTTTACTCAACTAAGCTCGATTCCTAAATCACATACAGGTGAGGCTGAGAATATTTCCCCACAGCTCAGTTGGACAAATATTCCTGATGGCTGCAAATCATTTGCCGTTGTCTGTCATGATCCCGATGCCCCCTTGGTGAGCCCTGATGGCTCATACGGCTTCGTACATTGGCTTGTTTACAATATCCCATCTAATATTTTTCAACTTGAAGAAAACAGCAATCTTTACACCTCTGGACTTAACAACTTTGGGCGAGGTGAGTACGGTGGACCAATGCCTCCCAAAGGCCACGGCATTCACCTGTATTACTTTTGGGTTTTGGCACTGGATGCGCAGTTGGATCTCCCCAAAGGACTGAGCATGAGAGAACTGCTAGCTAAAGTTGAACCTAACTTGATTGGCATGAATCGCTTGGTCGGTAAGTATCAGCGAGACTGAATTTAAAACTAAATAAATGGGGTTTGTGGATCAGAGGGGATGAGTAAACCGGAGGAGAGACAACTCTTACTCTTATCCTAATTATCTTAGTCTTATCAAGGATAACTTTTTGAAACAGGCGTCACCTCGATCTTATCGGGCCGATTGCCATCAAGCGTTAACACTGTAAAACGCCACCGCTCCCACACAAATACATCTCCTACCTTGGGCATGCTATCTAGACACCACATAAGCATGCCGCTTAGGATGTGGTAGCCATGCTGCTCCTCATCGGGGAGGGCGTCTAGCTCCAGTAGATCTTTGAGCACCAAAATAGGGATAAGTCCATTCATGGTCCAGCTGCCATCAGTGTGTTGCTTGGACCCGATATCATCGGGTGAATGAGATTTAAACTCGCCGGCCAGCGCTTCAAGCAGGTCAGTGGGGGTCACTATGCCTTGCAGATCGCCATATTCATCGACAACAAAGACTAAATGTTCACCAGTGTGACGAAAAAAAGCCAATAGCTGGCTACCGCTCCAGCTCTCAGGAATAAAGACGGGCGGAACTGCTGCTGACTTTATTGCCGCGTTATCCAGCGCCCCTGATATTTTTATTTTCAGTAGCTTCTTTGCAGACAGCACGCCAATTGGGTTATCTATCTCTCTATCAATAATGGGAAAGCGCTCATGCTCTGCGGCTAATAAAGATGTTAGGTTGCTATCTATAGGCTTACTTAAATCAAAGGCTAAGATGTCGCTGCGGGGGGTGAGTAAAGATGACACTTTACGGTCATCGAGATGGAAGACATTGCGTACCATATCTCGTTCCTGAGGCGCAATGCTACCACTGCGAGCCCCCTCCATTAGCAGGGCAAAAATATCCTCTTCGGTGATGGCTTCCTCACCGCTTCCTCGACCTTTACCCAACAGGTTAAGCATGAGGTCAGTCGACCAGGCCAGTAGCGTCACAAAGGGTCGAGATAGCATGGCTAGAAAGGTGAGTGGCCTAGCAACTAAGCGGGCAAAAAGTTCAGGATGGAGCTGGGCCAGTCTTTTGGGCACCAGTTCACCAATGACAATAGATAGATAAGTGATCCCCAGTACAACAATAACAGTTGAGGCCATAGAGGCCGTTTTTGAAGACACTCCCCACGAAGTTAGATACTCGGCTAATGGTGCCGCCAACGCCGCCTCACCATAGATACCATTAAGCAGGCCTATGGTGGTTATGCCAATCTGTACTGTAGATAGAAATCGAGTGGGATCTTGTTTGAGTTTAATCGCATTAGCAGCGCCACTATCTCCTTTATCGGCAAGCTTTTGTAACCGGCTATTGCGGGCTGAAACCAGTGCAATTTCAGACATAGCAAACAAGCCATTAAGAAGAATAAGCGCCATTAAGATCAACACGTCCATGCAAACTCCTTAAAAATACAAGCGACTCGTTAACTTTGCACCAAGCTGCGTTAAAGGCAAAGTATTTATTTAAAGTCTGCACAGTTAAATCGATTAATATTCAACTAAATAATCAGCTTAGAAGGGATATTATTTAGTTAGATCTGTATTCGCCCTTCTTTGCTATGTGATAGTTGCCGTACCCGGTAAACATGCCATTATCGTTGGGTGTCTATGAAAAACTGCGAACTTAGACACAGCATAACAATCCATCAAGAATCATGAGTGGCCATGTTATTTTTTCTACAATTCAATATTTTTGATTTCTGCAGCGCTAGCTAGATAGCGTTCGCACCTAGCCAGTAGCAGTGCTTTGTATGCATCGACAAAGTCTTGCTCGGCTTTATCAAGTGCAGGAAGCATTACTATAACGTTATCTATGACTTGGGTTATCTTAGTCGCCATTTGAGTTAAATTATTGATAAGTAAAGTCCTTGGCAGGCCTATATCTTCAATAAACGAGGCTAGCTGATAAGCGTAGATCTTGTTGGGATCAAATTCATCATCTATCGCCATTGCCATCTCTTGCTCAAATTCATCGTACAGCGTTACACATACCAAGTCGTACCATGGCGTAGGCACGAGACCTTCTGGCGTCATAAAGAATGAGTAGTTTTTACCGTGAGCATCAGCATTACCGCTAAGTAAATTAAATAGCGCCCACTGCAGCATATCTTGCTTAGCCGCAGCCGGATTACTGCACTGGCTCGCTAAACCAAATAGTCTTGCAAAGCTAACGCCCTCGCGGATATCTCTCACATCGTGGCCAGCACCAAAATTACGCTCATACTTTTTGTTAACGCTAAATCCGAGTGTTTGGCAGCTATCGATAATATGCCGTCTAAGCACTTTATGCTCATCAGGCAGATAGCGACGATCAAAGCGTTCAACACATAGTGCTTTATATTGACCAAAGTAGCTGATTTCTACGTTTGCCACATGCATTGATATGGCCTTAGCCAAACGCATGGTCAAAAATTCATTAATAACTAAATGTTGATGCTTTTCAAACTTTAGAATGTGTGTTGATGAAAGCGCGCCTTCAGCAAAACCAAATGCTTTACCGTTATAAAATAGGTTTAGTTTTGACTGTACACCTGCTACCGACAGCCTTGGCTTACCATCCCATACTTCCATTGGCCAACTATCAGGGTCTTCGAGGCGCTTAATGACTTCTGCATCGCTTATTGCTCTGAATGACGTCTCAGGTAGTAATGATTCTTTAAGAGAAAAGGCGATTGCACCAGCGGTGTCGAGACCAATGCCACGGACAAGTGCAAAGGTGTTCCCCCTAGACACACCTAGCGATTCAATAAGGTAATCGAGCCCCTTATTCTCAGGAAGCAAATTAACCAAGAACATTGAGATTTGATTGCTACGCCCACTGCCATCTAGAGGAATCATGGGCGATATAGGAAAACCACGTTGTTGCCAATCATTGGTATAGTTAACAGCAAATGTCTCAGTAGCGGTATCGAATGACAGCTCACCGATAATTTGCTCACCGAGATGCATATCTAAAACGAGATTTACAGAATCCGCCATGTGTTAGTACCACCCGCTAGCATTAGTCGTGCTGTTTTGCTTAGCAACAATAGCGACACCCAAACCATCAAGGATTTTAAACACGGTAGAGATATAAACGTCTTCACCTTTCTCTACTCGAATAAAAGTCTTTTTAGTGACACCGCACAACATGGCGGCCACCTCTTGAGTAAGCCCAGCTTTTTTTCTGTTTTCTTTAACCAGTAAACCCAAGGATTGTTGATTTAGCGTAGGCCCCATAACATAAGTCCCATAACGTTAGTTAAAAGTGTACTTTAGCTCTGAATGTTCGATTATCCAACAAAAAAGTGTAACGAAATACACTTTTTAACTGTTTAACGCATTAACACACTCGGAAGTATAGGTTCGTACACTTTTGTATTAACTGAGCTGCTACACGACCAAATAGTGTCACTTGTTACACTATTTAATGATTTTAGCGATTAACTCAAAAATGTAGTCTAAGAATCAAAGTACAATTAGTGATGGGTGGCGATGCGACTCTTTTGATACCGGTGAACTATCTACACTCAATTAAAAGGGTATATGAAACCACAAATCCATTAAACCAACTGTTAGGCGTGATTGATACAAGCTCCCCCCCTTGTTTGCTTACTTCATCAATTTGAGCATTCAATGCCTCTAAATCTACCTCTCCAAAACCCCAAAGTTTCCTCTGTTTAAACTCAACAACCTTTCTCATTATTACGCTCCCTGCTAATGAAACTTATCACATTTGTAGACACGCCTTGCGCGTTTATCCGCTGAAAGCACCTCTGCTATTTACCTTGTTTGAAACTACATGCTTTACACTTTTTAAACAACTTCAATGTAATGCAGAATCATGGACTTATCCTGCTACCCATTGCTTTCCATCTCAAAAAATAGGTAATATACATCTGATTTTTATCATGATTATTTAGAACGCTGAATGGATGCTGTTGATAAATGATTCTCAAGACTAAGCGACTTCAAAATACCAAAACACCACAAACTGTAGCAGGCCAAAAACAGGAGCAGAGTGTCGCCTTCTTTCTACGTCGAGCCTACAAAGACCATAAGCAAGTACTGGTCATCAATGACTTTAAGTTCACTTTTAACGATGAGACTGCCCAGATTGATCACCTGATTATTTATCCTTATGGCTTTGTGTTGATCGAATCAAAAAGCATTAAAGGTCATGTCAAAGTTAACAAACAAGGTGAATGGACTAGAAGCCATAGCAGCAAGTGGCAAGGAATGGCATCGCCCATCAAACAAGTAGAGTTACAACAGGCCTTATTAAAAGAGCTACTACGCGAACATAAAAGCGAGATATTAGGTAAGTTACTGGGTATAAAGCAGCAGGGGTTCAACATGCGCTGTTGGGATCAACTCTGCGCCATATCCAGCGATGCTGTTATCGATAGAAACACTATGTCGGCAGCAGTCTCAGACAAGCTAGTAAAGTCGGAGTTTCTAGTCGATAAGCTAGATAAACTGATGAACATCAGAAACAGATTAATGAGAGTCATAAACATTAGCGACACTCGCCCTGACTTCTCACAGAAAGAGTTAGACTCTATAGGCTCCTCACTACTCGAACACCATATCGAAAGCCAGCAGATAGGAAGCCAGCAGATAGAAGCACCTATCACACCGCCGACACTGATTGAACCAGCGACGATCCACCCCCAAACACCGCTATACCAGCATGCTGTTCAGAGCCCAAACAAAGCACCACTGAATACACCCATATTACAAAACGAATTACGCTGTAAACATTGTGGTGAACCAACCAACTACACCCCAATGCCAGGTAAATTCGGCTACTACATTAAGTGTAATCAGTGCACTAAGAACACCCCCATGAAGCAAGCTTGCCCCCAGTGCCAAAGCAAGAACACCAAGGTACAAAAACGACAAGAAACCTACACGTTGAACTGCCAAGAATGTGGCAGTGGACTGAGAGTGATTTAGTGGACTAGAGAAAGTTTACTCTGACCCTATTATCCCCAGTGATAATAGGGTGTGTCTTCCAAACTAACTAATGCTTTCCTTGGGGTTGGCATAACAAATCCTCCTCAAAAACTCTTACCTAATCTTAGTCAAGGGATATACATCTAACAATTTTGGGTGTCTTGACTATTTTTGTCGCACTTAAACATTTGCAAGTGTAAACTCAAGCGAAAACTCACTTGCGTGTACATTTGTATACCCTGTATACTAATGGAAAATTTATGGAGGTATAAATGTCTTTAACTTTGGTAAATAAAGAAACAGATCAAGAAAAGGAAATTCCTACAGGTTTTTCATGGACGACGCTATTTTTTGGTATTTTTGTTCCATTGCTTAGAGGCTATTGGCCGTACTTTTTTGGATTACTAGTACTTTGCTTTTTTGGTGGTCTAGGAGTATTAATTGCATGGCTAGTTTGTCCATTTTTAATCAATAACCATTATAAAGACCACTTAATTAAAAACGGTTGGACTACTAAACAGAAATACATTGCAGAAAAACAACGACAAGAAGAAGACAAGTTGTTGAGACAGGCTATGCTGAGTAAAGCTCTAGGTTAATCCCCAATGAATGTGCTCTCCCCTAAAGAGGGCATTTTATATAAGTACTGCATGTGAGTATAGTAATACCACATTCAACCTAGAAATGTGCCACCTACGAATAACAATTTTGAATCTTGATTATTTCATATCAACATGTCGTTCAGCATTCAAACAAAGCACCACTGAATACACCCATATTACAAAACGAATTGTGCTGTAAACATTGTGACTATTCAACAAACTCCCCCCAATGCACTAAGAACACGCCCATGAAGCAAGCCTGTCCCCCTCTCGAAATAAAGAGTCAAAGCAAGAACACCAAGGTACAAAAACGAAAAGAAACCTACACGCTAAACTGCCAAGATTGTGGCAGTGGACTGAGAGTGATTTAGTGGGCTAGAGAAAGTTTACTCTGACCCTAATTATCCTTTATTATTTTTTACAATTATGGGTGTCTTTATTATTTTTTAAGCTTAGTCACGACTTGAAAATTCATCCAGAATCATGGGTGGTAATGCTGTTTTGATGTTACCTCTCATGGCTGGCTATGTTATTTCTAGTGATAGATGGCGATGCGATGCGATTGTTTTCCCTTTCAATAAGTAGGTAATATACATCTGATTTTTGTCATAAATTTATTAAAATAACGAATGGATGCGATTGATAAATGATTCTTAAAATTAAATTACTTCAAAATGCTCAATCCCCTCAAGAAATTGCAGGTCAGCAGCAAGAGCAGAACGTCGCATTTTTTCTGTGCCGCGCCTACAAGGACAACCCAGAAGTTCTAGCCATTAATGACGTTAGCTACTTAAGAGGGTTAAGTTGAAGCCTTATATAATCAAGCTTCGTTATGTTGCGCTGCCAATAATGGTTGAAGCTGTAGGCTTAGCACTCATCTTTCTCGCCCTGTCTGCTTTCTATCAAAATAACTTAAGCACCGCCTTCGGACAAAGCACTGCCTACCATCATTACCTCGCCAATATTAAGTGGAGTGGTCCCATAGTCCTAGGGTTAATCATTATGTCTATCTATGCAATGTCATTATTTTGGTTAAAAAAGCCTTTAGCTTTTCTGGAGTTTGAAAAATCACGTCATCATAGCTCAGTTATTTTTTCAATCATGCTATTTCAATCTGGATTATTGATATTGGCCTACACAATAGGCACATACGGTACTCAAACAACATATCAAGTCGACAACTTTAATGACTGGGAACTACAGGGGAAGCCTACTTATTTTAAAGTGAAGGTTACAAACGTAGAAGGCATTAGAGATATCGATGTCCGTTACAATTACTTAAGTAAGAATACTAAAGAATATTATGTGTTCTGTACGATATTACTCGATAAAAATAAAAACCTATGGCTTGGCATAAGCGATTACTTTTTTATCAGTTCAGGAATAGAAAAGCCTAAATCTTTAATCATAGAGAAGATAATTATCGCTAATAAGAAATGCGATAACATCAAAACTATGAGTGATGCCTCTTTCAAAACCAGTAATTTTAATCTCGAGAACAATGGCTTTCTTGCGGCAGCTAAGCGTCTTGATGAATCCAGCCACTTAGATTTGAAGTATGCACAATTGCTGGTTCACTCCAAAATAAGCATGGAAGATAGTAGGTATACGCTATTCGGTATGGCGCTTATTCTTACATTGCTAGCCATGTTGTTTTTATCATATGACACCCATAACGCTCGTATAAACTGGGATAGGTATAGGGAAGCCAAATAGAAGTAAACCAAGTAATTCAGTAGCTTTAAACATTAAAAACGCACCTATGACTAGCTGAGCTTATTGGCGTCAGAGTAAGATAAACTCTATTTCTAGTACCAGCTTAAAAGTGTAGCTTGATTAGCTTACAAACCAAGAACAAAGCTGTGGATCCCGGCCTTCGCCGGGATGACGGCAAAGAAAGCCCCGATACCGTTAAGTATCGGGGCTTTCATCTATTCACCAAGAGCTCTTTTTCAAGACGTTCAGTTTTAAACTTTTAGGCTATAGACCTGCAACCCTTTTGCTAATTTTTCCCATTAAAAAACCCGACACTGTTTCCAGTCTCGGGTTTTCTCTATCTCTTTTACAAGAAGTTTTGGCTTTAAGCTTTTGAGCTACAGACCAGCAAACATATCTAACGCAGGAAAAATCATTTTAGAGCAAGGTTTCTTGCCACGACGTTTAGCTTTTCATAAACGAGTGGCAAGGTAACGCAGCTATAAAGGATTTTAACCAGTTAGATTACATCATGCCGCCCATTCCACCCATACCGCCCATACCACCGCCCATTCCGCCCATATCAGCGCCAGCTTCTTGTGGTGCATCACACACCATCGCTTCTGTCGTGATCATTAGGCCTGCAATAGATGCTGCGAACTGTAGCGCACAACGGGTTACTTTAGTTGGGTCTAGGATACCCATCTCTAGCATGTCGCCGTATGTGTCGTTACCTGCATTGTAACCGTAGTTACCAGTACCGTTTTGCTTCACGTTGTTAGCAACAACTGAACCTTCTTCACCTGCGTTAGCCGCGATTTGACGAAGCGGTGCTTCCATAGCGCGTAGTGCGATAATCACACCGTGCTTCTGGTCTTCGTTAAGCACTTCAACATCACCAATCTTGCTAGCAACACGTATCAGAGCAACACCACCACCAGCAACTACACCCTCTTCAACAGCGGCGCGAGTCGCGTGTAATGCATCTTCTACACGGGCTTTCTTCTCTTTCATTTCAACTTCAGTGGCTGCGCCAACTTTGATAACAGCTACGCCGCCAGCAAGTTTAGCCATACGCTCTTGAAGCTTCTCTTTGTCGTAATCAGATGTTGATTCATCAGCTTGAAGCTTGATCTGTGCAACACGTGATTGGATCTGCTCTTGCTCACCAGTACCGTCGATGATAGTGGTGTCGTCTTTAGTGATGATAACGCGCTTAGCGGTACCTAGATCTTCTAGGGTGGCTTTTTCAAGCTCTAGACCAATCTCTTCAGCGATAACAGTACCACCAGTCAAGATAGCGATATCTTGTAGCATAGCTTTACGACGATCACCGAAACCAGGTGCTTTAACCGCAGCCACTTTCACGATACCGCGCATGTTGTTCACAACAAGCGTCGCTAGTGCTTCACCTTCAACGTCTTCGGCAACGATAAGCAGTGGCTTACCTGTTTTAGCCAGACCTTCAAGGATAGGTAACAATTCACGAATGTTAGAGATTTTCTTATCAACAAGCAGAATAAATGGACTGTCTAGCTCTACGCTGCTGGTCTCTGGCTTGTTGATGAAGTATGGAGATAGGTAACCACGATCAAACTGCATACCTTCAACGACGTCTAGTTCGTTTTCAAGTGCTTGACCTTCTTCAACAGTGATAACGCCTGCTTTACCGACTCTTTCCATTGCTGTCGCGATGATTTCGCCGATTGACTCATCAGAGTTAGCTGAAATAGTCGCAACTTGTGCAATCGCTTTAGACTCTGAACACTCTTGAGATAGGTTTTTAAGCTCAGCAACTGCAGCGATAACCGCTTTGTCGATACCGCGCTTAAGATCCATTGGGTTCATGCCAGCAGCAACGGCTTTTAGGCCTTCAGTAACGATAGCTTGAGCAAGTACAGTTGCAGTAGTTGTACCATCACCTGCAGCGTCGTTGGCTTTAGAAGCAACTTCTTTCACCATCTGTGCGCCCATGTTTTCAAACTTGTCAGCAAGCTCGATCTCTTTAGCAACAGACACACCATCTTTAGTGATAAGTGGAGCACCGAAGCTCTTGTCTAGTACTACGTTACGACCTTTAGGTCCTAACGTTACTTTTACTGCGTTTGCGAGTACGTTAACGCCTGCAAGCATTTTTACACGTGCATCGTTACCAAATAATACGTCTTTAGCTGCCATCTTTGATTGTCCTTTAAATTCTTTTTAAAATTACCCGAGGCGTTTAAAACTCCAGATATTGGAAAAATCTCTAAACGAAGTGATTTAGCTCACTACAGCCATTAGATCAGATTCTGAAAGGATCAGAACTTCTTCACCATCAATTTTTTCTTTCTTCACGCCGTAACCTTCATTGAAGATAACGATGTCGCCCACTTTTACGTCAAGTGGCTGCACAGAACCATTTTCAAGAATTCGGCCATTGCCTACAGCAAGTACTTCACCACGAGTCGATTGCTCAGCAGCACTACCAGTAAGTACGATACCACCCGCTGACTTTGATTCAACTTCAGAACGCTTAACTATGACACGGTCATGTAATGGACGAATATTCATCTATGGATGCTCCTAATGATTTGTTTGCCCAACAAAAGGTTGGCAAGTTTTAATAAATACAGTAAAAAAATACGCTGATTTTTACTGCTTGATGTTCGATATATGGGGGTCATCTGTTTCAGAACCAAGGCCTTTACAAAAAAAAATCCATTTTTTTTAACTCGATTTTATAAATGCCGCTTCAATCCTGATAGAATTGCCCCCCCTTCAGTAATAAGACAAGACTTTCACATGAGAGACAGACACGGGTTGCTTACTCAGCCAATTGGTCGTGTACTGCTAAATATGAGCCTACCGAACCTGATTGGTATTTTGACCATTCTAGGGTTCAGTCTTGTCGACACATTTTTCATCAGTCAGTTAGGGACTGAGTCTCTCGCGGCGATTAGCTTTACTTTCCCTATTACGTTAGTCATTTCAAGTATTGCCATCGGCATAGGTGCTGGAGTGTCGACCAATTTAGGCCGGCTTATCGGCGGCGGGCAAGCACCTAAGGCTAAGGTGTTTCTGCATGACTCTTTACTGCTGACCTTCTTCTTAACCGCCTTTATATCCCTGTTGGGAAGCCTGTGTATCGAGCCACTATTTAGCTTGCTCGGTGCCAATGACTCGAGTTTGCCTCTCATCCATGACTATATGTTTATCTGGTATTTGGGGGCACCACTGTTGGTTATTCTAATGGTGGGCAATCAAGGCCTTCGCGCCACGGGGGATACTAAGTCTCCAGCTAAAATAATGATGTTAGCCGCGCTGATTAATTTGATTTTAGATCCTCTACTTATTTTTGGCATAGGGCCCTTTCCACGCTTAGAGATTCAAGGCGCGGCCATTGCCACGGTTATCTCTTGGGCAGTCGCGTTATCACTATCGAGTTATCTGTTAATACTTAAACGTCACTTAGTGGAATTTGCAGGCTTCAATATCACTCGACTTAGATATAACTGGAAAAAGCTCGCTCATATTGCTCAACCTGCCGCCATGATGAACTTAATGAACCCCCTTGCCAATGCCGTCATTATGGCTATGTTGGCGCGTATCGATCATGGTGCAGTTGCCGCCTTTGGCGCGGGCACACGCTTGGAGTCGGTACTGCTAGTTGTGGTGATGGCCCTCTCGTCTAGCTTAGTGCCGTTTATTGCACAAAATTTGGGCGCTGGCCAAACCGAGCGAGCCCGTGAAGCGTTGCTGTTATCACTTAAATTTGTACTGATTTTTCAGACCTTGCTTTATTTGCCACTGTATTTCTTTGCCGGATCAATTGCCCAGCTTTTCAGTAGCGATCCTCAGGTGATCGAGTGGTTAACCTTCTATATTATTATGTTGCCCGCCGCTTATGGCCCACTGGGCGTAGTCATTTTGTTGGCGACGTCACTCAACGCTTACCACAGACCCATGTGTTCACTGGTGCTCAATGTATGTCGTCTGTTCTTAGTGATGTTGCCATTGGCCGCATTAGGCTCCTATTTAGGGGGCGTCAAAGGCTTGCTCCTAGCACTGCCTATTACCAATACCTTCCTCGGCATTGCCTGTTATATATTGGCAACCAAAATCTCAGAGCCAGCAAAAATCGAACCATCATTGGCATAAAAACGGCTTATCCACCAACCAAAAACCGTCAACACAGCAAGGAAACCTTATGCACGCCAGTAATAGAATCTTCAGCGAAACCAGCTTCAACGAAGATGAACAATACCCAAGCAACCTCATGATGCTCGTTTCAGAGCTCCCGTAGGATAGCTGAACAAGGCAGTGATTGAGGATAATGGTTATTCCCTTGTCGATATCACTAACGCAGTGCAGGGATTCTACGGGAATTCCCGAAGGGCATGGCGAGAAGCAACATGCTTCTGTGTTATGAAATATTGAATTAGAATAACTAGTCCTACTATTTCATGCCTTGAACTCTGTCACTTCTCGACATGCTGAATCCTGCATTTTGAAGTAGTTTGGGTATATAAGATGCAATCTTTGAGGACTGCCAGTTTTAAACAGTGCAACTTGAGCATGGCCAGCTTTACTGGAGCAAAGTGCTTTGGCATTGAGCTGCGAGAGTGCAATCTGCAGGGAGCCGATTTTGGCCAAGCCAGTTTTGCCAACCATATCACCCACAAGACTTTCTTCTGCTCAGTCTATATTACCGCCTGTAATCTGGCTTATATACCCAAACTACCTGGAAACGCTCGTTTCAGAGGTCTTGCGCGAGTTCAATTCTAGGCGTATTAGTATTAGAATGGTTGCTCCCTGTTAAGCTAATACAACGACGAAGTGGGCTTGCGTAAAGCCTTCGTTGATGGGTTTTAATGCACTTTATTCTGCGTTATTGATTTTGCTAAGGGAACAACCATTACCTACAATCAATATCTTGCCTAAAGCGCATTAAATTCCCACTGAATCCTGCATTTCCAAGTAACTTGGGTATATTAACTTCGAAGGAGCCCTGCTGGAGAAGTGTGAGCTGATGGAGAAGTGTGAGCTGATGGACAATTGTTGGCGCGGTGCTAACTTATTGGGATCTTCGATGAAGGGCTCAGCTCTCAGTGGTGGAGAATTTTCCCAATCCCAGTGGGGCACCTTTGAATTATCTGGCTGTAACTTATACCGTGTCGAGCTTGATGGGCTTGACCCTCGCAATGTGAAGCTTGAAGGGGTGATGATAAACCAGTGGCAGCAGGAACAACTACTGGCACCACTTGGCCTTATCGTGACACCAGATTAAATCCAAGACTTGATAGAGCCACGTAACCGCTCCTCACGACCACAGCCTTTACCTGCATTACAGTTTTCAAGTGCGCTCATCATATGATCGATAAATCGCTGACTGGCTAAACTGATAAAACGTCTTGAGGGATAAACCAAATAGCACTTGCCGAGGTAAGGTTCCACATCTGCAAACAGCATGGTTAACTCCCCTGTCTCGACAAATTCTCGGGTCACTTCTATGGGTAAAAACGCAATTCCACGACCTTTTAAACTCGCCTCTAAACAGAGCTGAATACTGTTGAGACACAGGTTACCTTTCACACCTATAGTCATGTCATTGCCAAAGGGAACTTCATTGAAAATACGCCCATTAGGGTAACGAAACAGGATAGAATTATGCTTCTCAAGATCTTCTGGCAGCATTGGCGTCCCAGCCTTAGCCAGATATTCTGGGCTAGCGACAAAATGCAGCTTCTCTGTCAGCATTTCTCGAGCCACCATCTCATTTTCGTTAAATGAATCTTCTACCATAAAGGCAAGATCGATATTATTGCGGATCATATCTTGCTGCTCTGTGCTAACAATCAATTCGACCGTAAGCTCAGGGTTATGATCCATAAATTCGAAAATACCATTAGCAATATCAAGCAGCTCAGGAACGGGAAAAATATGAATACGTAAGTGCCCGCCGATCTCGGCTTCAGTGTCAGTTAACTCCACCATGGTCTGCTCAAGATCACCAAGAATCGACAAGGTCTTATCGTAGAAGTGACTCCCTGAAGCCGTTAATGTCATAGAGCGGCTTTGACGATGAAACAGTTTTATACTCAAATCGTCCTCAAGGGATTGCAAACGACGACTCACTGTGGATTTGGGCAGATTTAACAGATCCGCCGCTTCAACTAGGCTACCTGTTTCTACAATACGATGAAATAGGGCAATATCTTCAGTTTTCATAACGCTCTCTGGTAATGGCTCAATGGCTTCTCGCTAATTAATATGTTAGTTCAATAAAACAACTAAACTCGCCAGCAACAGACACTATGCTCACACCTAATTTTAACAAGCAAGTTTAATAGTCCCACTTTATGGAACCAATGATTCCATATCATCCCATTTTATTCAATATAAGATGCTGTTATCTTGGCAACCTTTATTACAATTTGTCACAAATACGGAATTCGGTTTATGAAACGCCTGACCAAAATACTCCCAATATTGATTAGTACCGCCATTTTGGCAGGATGCAGCACCGAATCTGCTGAGGTTACGTCTAACGTAATCAGGCCAGTGAAGTTACTTGAAATTACCGACATCAATTCCACCTCCATGCGTACCTTTCCGGCCAAAGTGGCTGCAGCCAAGCAAGCAGATCTCGCCTTTAGAGTGCCAGGACATCTGGTTGAGTTTTCGCTGGTTGAGGGACAATCGGTCAAAAAAGGTGAGTTGTTGGCGCGTATCGACGACAGAGATGCACGTAATACTTTGCTCAACCGTGAAGCTGATTATGAACTGGCAAATGCCGATTTTAAACGTAAAGGCGAGTTATTACGCCGTACGTTAATCTCACAGGCGGACTACGATCTTGCCAAGGCTCAACTTAAGTCTGCCAAGGCGGCTCTGGCCAATGCACAAGACCAATTAAGTTATACCCAGTTAAAAGCGCCATACACAGGGACTGTTGCTAAGATATCTATCGACAACTATCAGATGGTACAAGCTAACCAAGCTATCTTGTTATTACAAAAAGATCGTAACATTGATGTGGTGATTCAGGTACCTGAATCACTGGCCAGCAGCGTGACCATGTTTAACCCACACACAAACTCTCTGCCGCAGGTGCGTTTTGCAAATCAACCCACTAAAAGTTACCCCGTTAGCTTAAAAGAACATGCAACTCAGGTGACGCCTGGCACCCAAAGCTATGAGGTGGTGTTTACTTTGCCTCAACCAACACAAATTAAGATCCTTCCGGGGATGAGCGCCGAACTTACTTTAGATATCGCCATGTCCGATCAAGCAATTAAGACGGCAACCCTGCCCGTCAGCGCGATTATGAAACGAGATGTAGATGGTAAAGATATCGTCTGGCTCTATCACGATGACAAGGGAACCGTGACTCCGACTCAAGTGATTTTAGGCAAGGTGACCACTGAAGGGATTGAAATAGTCCAAGGGATTCAGGTTGGCGATAAAGTGGTTGTGGCCGGAGTGCAATACCTCTCAGTGGATCAGGCGGTAAAACCGCTACGTTGGCAGCGTGGAGTTTAATCGATGAACTTTGCCGAATATGCCATAAAACACAAGGTCGTCAGTTGGATGTTTGCCCTACTGTTGTTAGTCGGTGGCAGCATCTCGTTTCTTGGGCTGGGTCAGCTCGAATTCCCTGAGTTCACCCTCAAACAGGCACTCGTGGTTACCGCCTACCCTGGTGCCTCACCGGAACAGGTCGAAGAGGAGGTTACCCTCCCTCTGGAAGATGCGCTACAGCAACTCGATGCTATTAAACATATTACCTCGATTAACAGTGCCGGCTTATCTCAGATAGAAATAGAAGTTCACGATTATTACGGTGCAGACGAGCTACCTCAAGTGTGGGACGAGGTCCGCCGTAAGGTCAACGACAAACTAGGCGAGTTGCCTCCTGGGGTGGCGACGCCGTCTGTGATAGATGATTTTGGCGATGTGTATGGCATTTTGCTTAACGTCTCCGGCGATGGTTACACTAGCCGAGAGTTGCAAAATTATGCCGATTTTCTCAGGCGCGAACTTGTGCTTGTCGATGGCGTGAAAAAAGTCACCATTGCTGGCAAAATTATCCAGCAGGTCGTGGTCGAGATATCCCAGCAGAAACTCAATGCGTTGGGCCTAGATCAAGACTATATCTATAGCCTGATCAATAGCCAAAACGTGGTCTCCAACGCCGGCAGTATTCGCGTGGGCGATAACCGCATTCGTATCCACCCCACAGGTGAATTTAATCAAGTAGCGCAGATGGAGCGTCTACTGATCAGCACGCCAGGCAGCACAAAACTGATCTATCTTGGTGATATTGCCAGCATCTATAAAGACAACGACGAGACCCCAACCAATATTTACCATGGTAATGGCCAATCAGCCCTATCAGTAGGTATCTCATTTTCCAGCGGCGTTAACGTGGTCGATGTCGGCGTAGCCATCAATGAAAAGCTAGTACAACTCGATAACGAGCGTCCTATAGGGATACATCTCAACACTGTCTACGATCAGAGCAAGATGGTGGATCAGACCATCGCAGGCTTCTTAATCAACCTCGCCGAGTCTATTGGTATAGTGATCGTCGTGCTGTTGATATTTATGGGTGTGCGCGCTGGTCTGTTGATGGGTCTGGTATTGCTATTGACCATATTAGGCACCTTTATCATGATGAAAGTGCTCAATATTGAGCTGCAGATCATCTCTTTAGGTGCACTGATCATCGCCCTAGGTATGCTGGTCGACAACGCCATCGTGGTGACCGAAGGCATACTCATTGGCATTAAGCGCGGCCAGAGCAGACTTGAGACCTCGAAGCAAGTCGTGTCGCAGACTCAATGGCCACTACTTGGTGCCACTGTTATCGCCATTCTAGCCTTCGCGCCCATCGGCTTATCAGATACTGCCACAGGTGAATTCTGTGTTTCGTTATTTCAGGTCTTATTGATCTCCCTCTTTATTAGCTGGATCACAGCGATGACCTTAACTCCCTTCTTCTGCCATTTGATGTTTAAAGATGGCGAAGTCAGCGGTGATGAGAATGAGGATCCGTATAAGGGCTTAATTTTCCAGTTCTACCGCACTAGCTTAAATGTTGCGATGCGTTTTCGCGCCATTACTTTACTCGTCGTTATCGCGGCGCTGTTTACCTCGGTAATGGGCTTTGGCTACGTAAAAAATGTCTTCTTTCCAGCCTCAAACACGCCGATGTTCTTCGTGGATGTATGGATGCCAGAGGGCACAGATATTAAAGCAACAGAAGCTCTTCTCAGTCGAATAGAGAAGGATCTTTTACAGCAAGAGGCGAGTCATAATATTGGTTTAGTTAATCTCACCAGCGTAATAGGTCAAGGCTCACAAAGATTTGTACTCTCCTATGTACCCGAGAAAGGCTACAGTTCCTATGGTCAGTTACTGATCGAGATGACAGATCTCACCAGTTTAGATCGATATATGCGCACACTAGAGAGGGAATTAAGCCTCACGTATCCTGAAGCCGAATATCGTTTCAAATATATGGAGAATGGTCCCAGCCCCGCGGCAAAAATAGAGGCCCGCTTCTTCGGTGAAGATCCTGTGGTACTACGTCAACTTGCTACTCAAGCTAAGGCGATCTTAGATGCAGAGCCTACAGCCGTAGGCGTAAGGCATAACTGGCGTAATCAGGTTCCTCTGATCCGTCCACAACTGGCACTGGCTCAAGCCCGTGAAACCGGGATCAGCAAACAAGATCTCGATAACTCCCTCCTGGTTAATTTCAGTGGTAAGCAGATAGGTGTCTATCGTGAGAACAGCCACCTAATGCCTATCATAGCCAGAGCGCCGGCCGAAGAACGCCTCGATGCTGACAGCCTGTGGAAACTGCAGGTGTGGAGCTCAGAAAACAGTGTATTTGTTCCGGCGACTCAGGTGGTCTCAGAATTCAGTACCGAGTGGGAAAATCCGCTTATCATGCGCCGCGACAGGAAACGTATGCTGGCCGTATATGCCGATCCGATCAACGGCACAGATGAGACGGCCGATTCGGTGTTCAGAAAAGTAAGAGCCGACATCGAAGCCATTCCGCTGCCAACGGGTTATGAATTCGAGTGGGGTGGCGAATACGAGACAGCAGGAGAAGCCCAGGTTTCGGTATTTAGCTCCATTCCTATGGGCTATCTGGCGATGTTCTTAATCACAGTGCTGCTGTTTAATTCCATTCGTCAGCCTCTGGTTATCTGGTTTACGGTGCCCTTAGCCTTAATCGGAGTCGTATGTGGCTTATTGATTTTTGATGCCCCTTTCAGCTTTATGGCGCTGCTCGGTTTACTCAGTTTAACGGGCATGATTATCAAGAATGGCATCGTACTGGTGGATCAGATAAATCTGGAGTTAAGTAGCGGCAAGGATCCCTATCGGGCCGTAGTTGACTCATCAGTGAGTCGTGTTCGACCTGTGCTGATGGCTGCTATCACCACTATGCTCGGCATGGTGCCACTTTTGTCCGATGCCTTTTTTGGCTCTATGGCAATCACCATTATCTTCGGCTTAGGCTTCGCTTCAGTACTGACTTTAATCGTGCTGCCTGTGACCTATACCTTAGCGTTCCGTATCCCCTATTTGGGTAAGGAAGGAACTCAGACATAGAATTAGTCACCAGATAAACCCCAAATTGCTTCCCGGCAGTCCCGATCCAGAGATGGATCGGGTTCTCTTCTTACTATTTTCACTTAAAAACACAGCAAGCCGCAGAATTGATCTAGAATAACCACCAAATGTTCTCTAGCAAACTGGATGCTCAATGAATAAAGCAACCAAAGCCGCCCTCATCTCCGCTTTTGTCTGTCCCGGCGGCGGTCACTTTTATCTGAAACGTTATAACACCGGCACCCTACTCTCTACCGTGACCCTTGGCGCCTTGCTCTATCTGCTAACCCAAGCCGTCTCACGCGCCCAAGATATCTCAGATAAAATAGTCAGCGGGCAGATCCCGTTAGATCTCAGTGCCATCTATCCACTTATTACCCAACAACCTGCAGCCGAACAAGCGCTTTATAATAATATCGCCACCTCAGTGCTGGTCATCTCTTGGCTAGTCGGTGTCATCGATGCTTATAGGCAGGGAGCTATCGCTGATAAAGCTGAAAAATAATATTGATATTAATTAAATACAGAAAAGGGCCAAACATTGTAATGTTTGGCCCTTTTGTTAACGTGCTTTGTCATAGAATGTGTTTACATATTAATGGCTTTCAGCTTAAATCAACTGCCGTGCTTTAATGATGAAGTCTTTGAAAAATCATGTTGAGTTGAAGGTGAACTAATCTTGTAAAGTTCAGCTGGCTGATTTTTTTGAAATTGATATTCATTGCTCGCCGCTGCCGTTTTAGAAAAATCGTGTTGGCCAGATGATTGAGCTAACTGATTACCTGAAGCGGGTTTGTTTTGAGAAAAGTCATAGCTCGCTTGCGCTGCCACTGTTTTAGAAAAATCAGGCCTTTCTGCCAAAACAGATGTAGAAGCAAAGGCAAGTACTACTGATAAGGTCACGCTGGTTAACAACTTCATATAAAACTCCAATCTTATTGGCCACAAATTATTAACAACAGCTTAACGCAATTTACGGCGATGGTGAATAAACAAGTCGAACTTCATACAAAGTGTTACATTGTTAATACATTAAAATATAATATAAACATGTGATTACGATGACTTTGAACTATAAAAATAGTTCACCAAATGGGATGAGATTGGCATTTTTACGCAGAGATTATGATAGTAGTTTGAGACTACAATTTAGGCGCTAGATTGTAATCTCAAACTCCTAGACTCTAAGATCTAGGAGTGGTGCTTTCTTTAGATAGGTGATCCTGGCGGCGTGGTTAACGGCTCAGAGAGCAGTGTAAACTTAGGATCTTTCATCCCATCTTCCACACCTTGAGCTAACCAGGAAAAATGTGCCGCCTCATAGGCGCTAACACGTTTAACCTTACGCTTTAACTGCTTGAGTGTGGCGGCTAACCTGCCTGCTAACTGTGCTTTCACTTCAGGACGCGTCTGTTTGTTGTGATAGGCTGACAGCAATTCATCAATGATGACGGTGTTAACTCGCATCCAGACTCCGAGCGCTGCACCTGTCGGAATATCTTCATACAGGGTAGCCCCTAGCAACTTATCCACTAAAGCTGGCACTGAGATTTGTTCTTTATCATTCAGATAAGCTTGATTAACACGATTTAAACGCTCGGGTGTAAACAGTTGAATTAAGGTATGTCGGCTCAATACTTCAGCCATACCCAAGGGATCATTGATAACTCCGAGGCCAGAATCAAAGCTCTCACGACTGTTTTGATAGTTACCCGACTTAGGCACTAACGCCTCCTGCAAGGATTGCGATATCACTAACTGATCTGGAGATAAAGTCTTTAATAGTGCTTCTAGCGCATTGAGTTGCAGTTGTGGCGCTAGGTAGTGCCAGGCCTCACCATCTACCCCTGCACCATAACTGTAATCTGTCCCACCAATAAATTTAGCAGCAGCCTCTATCTGGTAACGAGTCAGCAGATAGATAGGCACGAAAGTATCACTCAACTCACCGATGGGCTGATCCTTAAGTAGGGCAAGATGAGAAAAATCGTTTATCGCTTGAGCGCGTACCTGTCCCAATCGAACCAATTCAGCGACGGGATCGCTGCCATTGTCCCACAAACTTGCATAGGCATTACTGGCACTCTTGGCGCGAGAATCCGCTTCGCCAATATAACGTAACCCTTTATTCTGGGCATTTTTCATCATAGCAGCAAGTTGCGTAGACTCCTCTGTGGCATCGGCATATTCAGCATAACCATATTCAACCACATATTTATCCCAAGCACCGACACCCACGCTATAGGGGGCTGAGATATCAATGTTACCATCGACTAACGCTATTTGAGGATGAGGATAATCCATCACAGAGGCGTTATTATTTGTCGATGCGGCAAAGTTATGATCAAAGCCTAACGTGTGTCCCACTTCATGAGCAGAAAGTTGGCGAATTCGATCTAAAGAGAGCTTCATTGCCGCCTCTTCTGCTGCCGCTCTGTCTTCCCATCCTGCGGTCAAACCACGCGCTATCAGATGATCCTGCCGCACACGCTGACTGCCTAAAGTGACATGACCCTTGATGATCTCGCCCGTCCTAGGATCGGTAACCGCGCTGCCATAAGACCAACCGCGTGTCGCACGATGCACCCATTGGATCATGTTGTAACGCACATCTTGTGGATCGGCATCTTCAGGTAATAGCTCAACCTTAAAACCATTGATGAAGCCCGCTTGAGTAAATGCTTCTTCCCACCAGCGAGCACCTTCAAGCAATGCACTGCGAATAGGTTCTGGCACACCGGGATCCAGATAATAGGTGATAGGGGTAATCACCTCACTAGGTGCTGTACCTGGCGTGACTTTTTGCAGACGATGACGCAAGAGGTGACGTTGGCGAATGTCTTCATTTACCTGAGTGCCGTAATCCAAATATTCATCTGAGAGGTAACCACTCATAGGGTGATAGTCCCGTGGAATGTAACCTTCATCGGGTAACTGAATAAACGAGTAACGCACTCGAACAGATAGATGATTAGCATCGGGGGTTACTTGAGCCACATCATCGCCGGCTTTTTTACTGTTAAATGAGAGAAGTACATCAACATCACTATTGCGCTCAAATGATTTAACTCCCTCAGGAATGATCAAGGATCGCTCTGCATCCAGTGTGTAATTGCCCTGTTTAGTTTCTTCAAGTCTCGATGAAATCCCGTGCAGATCATTGATAACCAGATCGTTAATCGCCACCAAGGGGCGTTTGCCATCCAGAATCTTACCGCGCCACAATACCGATTCAGCAAAGGCCTCTTTAACGGCACGAAGCTCTGCATTATTATCACTACTCGCCCGATACTGAGTGTTGAGTTGTTTCAATATAAGGTAAGGACCGTGGCGCTCAAACTGTACTAAACGGGTATAGCCTAACTGGCCACGATCGAGTCCGATGTCATTGGATCCAACACCATGGGGTAAACTGGTCAGCAGTAAAAATGGCTGGTTAAGTTTGTTCACTTCAAGATAGAGATCCCCTGAAGTATTCTCGTAGTAAAGATTAGAAAAACCTGTCGCCGCCTGGCTCTTTTTTATCAATGTGGCGGTATTGACTGGCGCGGCGATGACATTAACTACGGGCACTGACATCAGGGCAACTGCCAGCGCAATATTATAGGACTTCATTATATCTCCTTGAATAGGGTCACACAGCTCGATTATTTATTGTCGTTTTCAGCTGCATTCTTAAATAACATTATTCACTTGGATAGTGTGAAACACCACCCATTAATATGCTCCATGGTAACAGCAATCATCTCAGTCTCAAGTGCTATTATTTGCATGCTCTCTAAAACAATAGAGGGAAGATATTCCTAAGAATACTCCCCTCTATTAACGATTTAGATACTGACTTATCAGCCGCTAGCTCGCTTCATCTTTCTTCTTGATCCAATAACTTAAGGTATCGAACAACTCGCTCAATACTATCGGCTTCGTGATATGCGCATTCATGCCCGCCGCTAAGCTTTTCTCTCTGTCACCAGACATGGCATGGGCAGTCATCGCAATAACAGGAAGCTCTGACTGACTGTAATACTTACGCAACTCTCTCGTCGCTGTTAAGCCGTCCATGACGGGCATCTGAATATCCATCAACACGGCGTCATAATGTTTATCTTCAATCATATCTAAAGCAATTTGGCCATTATCAGCAACATCAACCTCATAACCCGCACTCTTTAACAGCTCTGTTGCCACTTGTTGATTAATAAAGTTGTCTTCTACTAGCAGCACGAGTCCCGAGACCTCATCCAACGCCTCTGTAATTAGCGCCGGCACTGGACTTAGCTTAGGCTTATTATCCACAAAGGCTGAGATTATCTCGTCAAACAGTGCTGATGCTTTAAACGGCTTTTGTAGCATGGCGTAGATATCAGACTTCTCGACATCCTCCTTCAATGGTTCTGCGGCATAACCCGTCATCATAATGATAATTGGCCGTTTATCCAGACGACCATCGGCCACCATGCGGTCCAGCTCCTCGATCACGGCAATACCGTCCATTTCAGGCATCATCCAGTCAAGCAACAACAGATCAACCGCACTTTTACTTAGTTTATAAATCGCCTCGGAGCCACTGGCAGCCGTATCGACTTCAAATTTAAAACCTTGCATTATGGTCGAATAAATCTGTAGTGCCGTCGGGTTATCATCCACAACCAAGGTTTTAAGATTGCCTAATTTAGCAGGAACGATCATAGGTTTAACTTCGGCTTCTTCGGCGATCCCAAAGCTAATAGTGAAACTGAAAGTGCTCCCTTCTCCCATTTCACTCTGCACTTGCATGGTGCCGCCCATCATTGACACTAAATGTTTACTGATAGAGAGGCCAAGACCTGTGCCACCGTATTTACGTGTCGTTGAACCATCAGCCTGTGAAAACGCATCAAATAGGTTCTCTTGCTGCTCCTTGCTTATTCCAATACCGGTATCGCGTACCCAAAACTTTAGCGTGATCCTATGATCCCGTTCTCCAACATCCTCACATCCCAGCTCAATCTCACCACTTTGAGTAAATTTAACCGCGTTAGAGAGCATATTGATCAGCACCTGACCCAGACGCAAAGGATCCCCTTCTAGAATTAAACCGGCTGTTACAGGTGCATAAAGCAGCAGTTCAACGCCCTTCTCTTGTGCCTTTAATGCATTGAGTTCCAAAGCATGATCAAGCACTTTATCTAATGGAAAAGAGACGCGCTCTAACTCCAACTTGCCAGCTTCGATCTTGGAGAAATCAAGAATGTCGTTGATGATCCTCAGCAGTGATTGAGCCGAGAAACCTGCTTTATCAATATAATCCTCTTGTTGAGGAGTCAGCGAGGTACGTTGTGCTAACTGCAACATGCCAATAATTGCATTCATCGGCGTGCGGATTTCATGACTCATGTTCGCCAAAAATTCACTCTTGTACAGATTTGCCGACTCTGCATCTTGTTTCGCCTCGAGCAACACCACTTCATTACTCTTATGACGGGTTATATCCTTATGGGTTCCTACCATACGTTTAGGCTGATTATTGGCAGTAAATTCAACCACTCGTCCACGGGACAGTAGCCAATGGTATTCACCACTCTTACCCTTCATGCGGAACTCTATATCGAAAGCGCCGATGGGATCAGCAAGGTACTCCTCACGATACTCCTCAACACGAAGTCGATCGTCAGGATGGATCAATGCATCTATGGTCGATACCAATGCCGGAAACTCATTACTCTTATAACCTAACATTGAGTAATAAGCCGGATTACAGATGATCTGTTCAGAGTCGAGGTACCAATCCCACAAACCATCTTCAACGGCATCCATCGCCAAATGATAACGCTCTTCAGACAATCTTAACTGCTCAGCCGACTCATACTCACGGGTCACATCGCGCCACACCGCAATCAAACCCAATAGTTCTCCACGCCGATTATAAAACGGTATCTTGAGTGTATCTAAGAGAACAGGTTTACCCGCTAACTCGACCTTCTCCTGATAACGCAGTGGTGTTCGCTCAGACAGAACTCGCTCATCTTCCGCCTTAATCCGCACCGATTGCTCTTCGGACGTGAGCTTGATGCTCTCCTGACCGATAATCTCACTCTCGGTATAACCCAACATACGTTCGGCCGACTTGTTACAGCCCAGGTATTTGCCCTCTTTATCCTTAAACACAATCGCTTCCGGAATAGAGTCAAGCAAAGACCGTAATAGTGCATACTCGCGCTCACGACGTTCGGTGGTTTCTTTAAGCCGCTCTGTTCGCCGCGCAACTAACTTATCCAGACGACGATTCTGTTCTGCTAAATGACGGGTATATTGCTGGTTCTCTTCAAAAATCCGGCTCACTAGTTGAAACCAAGGTTCCCAACCTAAGGTCATCTTCTCTGGCGGTTTTCTCGGCGTTTGTGAACAGCCCTCGAGGTGTGTCAGCAGTTGAGATGCCGGATTGACAAAGGAGCGACGAGTCTGCCAATGAACAATGGTCACCAACACCGACAGTGCCAATACCACTAAAATAAATGTCAGCTCCAACTTTTCCCAAGAGTCTTTAAACAGATCATCTTCTCTTTGAAGATATAGGAGTCGCCAAGGCACATTTTGTAAGGCGACTGAATTGATATAGTAACCGTTACGAATGATCCCCTCATGGGCATCGAACAACTCCGACTCGGGCAGCGAATGCAGTTCAGAGGGGATCTTCTGACTAATATGGTAAACACGTCCCATATCGGTACTGTCATCACCACTATGAGTGAGAATATTGTTCTTTTGATCGAGCAAAATCACAGTGCCTGGCATCTTAAAATAGAGGCGGATTTGTCTCGCCAACGATGACAAGGTCATATCTAAATTAATCGAACCGATAAACTCATCTTGCAGGTAGATAGGCACACCCAAAGTGGTTAATAGCTCTTTACTATTAGGATCGACATAGGCCGGACTCCAAAACACACTGCGTTGTGGGTTCATTGCTGGCGTGGCTAACTGAAATTGATTCTTGTTAAGCAGTTCTTCACGAAATCGTTGTTCATCTGCAGGCCAAGGATAGTAGGACATGATCCTTCGCTTTGAGATGTAGTAGATAGAGGAGGCCTTAGGTGCTGCTTCAGTCGCCACGGGGAAAGAGAGCGAGAGCTCAAATAGCATCTCTAACTCTTGATAGAATTTGTCACTGCGCCCATTGAGCGAACCGGATCCAGTGATCCGCCCCATATTAGTAAAAGGCTCACCTGTCTTGGCATAATTGGGTTCTAAGGTAAAATATTGGCCACTTTCATTGAACTTTTCATACTGGGGCAACCTATCGGTACGCACCAGTTCACCGAACCTTAAGTGATCGATAGCCACATTACGCAGACTTTTGACCGCGCGGATACTGGACTCTAACAGGAGGTCAACCTGCATAACGTGGCGCTCGACCTGTTCTTCTCTCTTATTCAGCAGCTGACTTTTTTCACGCTCTAAGTAAAACCAAGCCGTGATCAAGGCCATGATAATCACACCAATATAGGTATAAAAAACAGCCCGATTATAGTTTTTCTGTATCGGTGACTTCAGTTGAAGATCCGGCTCAGTCGCTTTCATTCTTGACCCTTGAGTAACACGAGACCACCTGGACACATCCCTGACCAGATCATAAAATTCAATACCAGTATAGTATCAGGAAGATAGCTGAATGGAACACACATTCTCTTGTTAGCGGTTAACCAAGCAGTAGGAGTAAATGAGCCGAATACAGTTTGTTTAAGCGTTAATAATTGCTTTACTTAATACCCAAACAGCTTAGGCATAAGCACTACAAACCAAATAACAATGATACAGATGTATCCCACAAAGTAAAAAGTAGGCTATCACTTTGAGATATTATACCAATCAGTATAAGAAGTTGATCTACTCAGAGTGTTTTTTGGCAAGCTAATTCAAGGCGGATGGATGACAGAATGGTTGTTCCCTTGTGAGTTCATTCAACGCAGAAATAGGCAGCCAAAAACACTCCTTACAGGCGAGTTTTAGCGGTTCTGATGCTGTGTTAACGAGCTTAACCGTAGAATAACTATGCTCTTCACTCGTTGCCTTGCCTCAGAAGCGCTAAACTCTCGCTGAGCGATCAAATCTTTATACTGATTGGTATTACTGAATTGTGTATCTCTAAGTGGCTTGAGAAATAAAAAGACCTCAACTTATAGAAAGTCAGAGGCCTAATAAAGGAAACGTTTAGCAAAAAAGAGTTACAGGTTCTCTTCAGCAAACTCAGCAAGACGAGAGCGAACCACGCCATTGAGGTAAATATTTGCACTGCCTTCGAAGTTTTTAAACCGCTCGACAATATAAGTTAGGCCAGACGTGACGGCGGTGAGATAGTTAGTATCAATCTGAGCTAAATTACCACTACAAATTAATTTAGTTCCCTCTCCCATACGTGTGATCATGGTCTTAATCTGCGATGCTGTCAGGTTTTGACACTCATCGAGGATAACCACTGAGTTCTGAATAGATCGACCCCGCATAAAGTTAATCGACTTAAACTGAATATTGGCCTTATCCATGATGTAGTTCATGCTGCCACTAGGATTAACATCATTTTTATGCAATACCTCTAAGGTGTCGGTGATCGCCGCAAGCCAAGGCGCCATCTTCTCCTCTTCGGTGCCAGGTAAAAATCCGATGGACTCAGCAATTTCAGGCGTGTTACGGGTCACGATAATCTTATCGTAGAGTCCACGTTCAACCACCATCTCAAGCGCTGCAGCTATCGCTAACAGCGTTTTACCACACCCCGCAGGACCCGTTAAAATCACCAAATCAATGTCCGGATCTAGCAGAGCCTGCATTGCCATACCTTGATAGATATTCTTAGGACGGATCCCCCAAGCATCTAGATTCAATAACCTGTCTTTACCTAGATCTAGCAGGTGCAGATCTGTGTCCGTTTTCTCTGTTACACGACCACAGAAATTGGAATCCTTATCCATCAGATATTGATTGACGTAAAAGTTCTCATCCCCGACCTCTGCAATAGGCACCGTATGCACGGTATGACGCCCTTGAGTTTCAGTGTTCACATGTTCTTTACGGTCCCAAAAGTTACCGTCGAATTGGTGAAAACCTTTGGTTAGGAAACGAATATCGTCGATAAGTTGATCCGTACGATAATCTTCAACCACTAATATACCTGCACCTTTGGCTTTTAAGCGCATATTGATATCTTTGGTCACTAAGACAACGGTACGGGGGTAGTGGATTTTTTGTAGGTGTAGCGCGGTATTGATGATGCGATTATCGTTATTATCCCCGGGAAGGGATGCTTGTGTCATCTCAAGTTGATGGTCAGGGAAGATGGCCAGAGATCCTGAAACATCACCATGATCTTCACGCCTTGGTAGCTTTACCCCTTGAACTATCTCCTCTGGGGTCGTGGTTCCTCCGAGAATATCCTCTAATGCTCTGATCGCCACTCGAGCATCTCGACTTACATCTCGTTTTCTGTCCTTAATCTGATCCAGCTCTTCCAGAACGGTCATCGGGACAACTACATCGTGCTCTTTAAATGAATAAATGGCTAAAGGTTCATGTAGTAATACATTGGTATCCAGTACAAACAACTTTCTGTCGTCTTGTTCCATGGCGCCTCCATAATTTCCATTAAACGCTTGTTGAAATACGGGTCGATATTCTCCTTGTTGTGTCAGTAAAAGATATTCATTTATCGCTTAACTATGATTCAAACCTACATTAGCCTAAGCCACTAAACAATTTAAATTTAATAAAATTAAATTGTTGGTAAAAAACTTTTCATAAAAATCCATACTCACACTATTACAGTATAGCTTCAATAACTTACTTGTGAGTTTCTTCTTTTAAACTTCGCTTACCTCTATGACAAATCAATGACAAACAGATGACAAATTGATTCCTCACGATCACGTCTGTATAATTGATCACCAACTATCGAGTCACTAGCGATGCTCATGACCAAGATTAGCGTTCGACATAAATACGCTTAATGTTATAACATACGCGCCCTTCGTGATTTACCCTGTAGATGAGAATATAAGTAATGCCCTTTTCCTTAGGTCAACGCTGGATAAGCGACACCGAATCTGAACTTGGTTTAGGTACTGTTGTTGCTGTGGAAGGCCGTATGGTCACTGTGATGTTTCCAGCAACTGATGATAACCGTATGTTCTCTCGAGCCGAAGCGCCGTTAACACGCGTTATTTTTAATCCGGGCGATAAAGCTGAGAGCCATGAAGGCTGGAGTTTGACCGTTAGTGAAGTTGAAGAGAAAGATAATCTTATTACCTATCATGGCATTCATTGTGAAACTGGTGAGCAAGTCAGCTTGCGAGAAACATTGCTGAACCACAATATTCGTTTTAACAAACCCCAAGACCGATTGTTTGCAGGTCAAATTGATCGCATGGAGCGTTTCGGCGTTCGTTACCAATGTCAGCAACTCAGAAATAAATTAGCGACATCGGATCTGCTCGGTCTACAAGGTCCGAGAGTTGGCCTTATTCCTCACCAGCAGTGGATAGCCCATGAAGTGGGTCGTCGATTTGCGCCACGAGTTTTACTCGCCGATGAAGTGGGTTTGGGCAAGACCATTGAAGCAGGCCTGATCATCCATCAACAACTGCTGACGGGTCGCGCCGAACGTGTTCTGGTTATTGTGCCAGATACGCTACGTCATCAGTGGTTAGTCGAAATGCTGCGTCGATTCAATCTAAAATTCTCAGTATTTGATGAAGATAGATGTGTCGAAGCCTATGCGGATAACGACAACCCATTCTACACCGAGCAACTTGTTATCTGCTCATTGGAGTTACTTCGTAAAAAGAGACGTTTAGATCAAGCCTTAGATGCCGATTGGGATCTGATGATTGTCGATGAAGCCCATCACCTTGAGTGGACTGAAGATGCGCCAAGCCGCGCTTATCGCATCATTGAAGCACTCTCTGAAGTCGTACCCGGCGTATTGCTATTAACCGCTACCCCGGATCAATTAGGCCATCAGAGTCATTTTGCTCGCCTGCGTTTGCTTGACCCCGATCGTTTCTATGATTACGACGCTTTCTTAAAAGAGGAAGCTAACTATGCCGATATCGCCACCACTGCAGATGCCCTAGCAGGAAATAAACCTCTACCACAAGAGCTTGTAGATAGCCTCAAAACACTTTTGTCTGAAAAAGATATCAGTGCTAGCCTTGAGCTAATTCAGGCCACTGACGGCGATGTAGACATGCAGCAAGCTGCTCGTGATGCTCTGTTACAGGATCTGCTGGACAGACACGGAACTGGACGCGTTCTTTATCGTAACAGTCGTGCTTCAGTTAAAGGCTTCCCTACCCGTATTTTCAATGGTTACCCACAGAAAGTGCCGACACAATATGTCACCGCTGCGCGTGTAGGCGCCATGATGAATGGCTATTTAGATACTGCTGGGAAAGTGAAACAAGCACTAAGCCCTGAAAAAATATACCAAGACTTTGAAAGTTCAAGTGCTAGCTGGTGGAAGTTTGATCCTCGCGTTGACTGGCTCATCGATTTCTTGAAAGAGAACCGTAGAGAGAAAGTGCTTATTATTGCCAGTCAGGCCGAAACAGCCCTTAGTCTGGAAGAGGCATTGCGCACCCGTGAAGGTATACAGGCTACCGTGTTCCACGAAGGGATGTCGATTATCGAACGAGATAAAGCTGGTGCATACTTCGCTCAGGAAACTGGCGGTGCTCAAGCCCTCATCTGCAGTGAAATTGGTTCTGAAGGCCGTAATTTCCAGTTTGCCAGTCATTTGATCCTGTTCGATCTGCCTCTAAATCCAGATCTACTCGAACAACGCATAGGTCGTCTGGATCGTATTGGACAGAATAACGATGTTTCGATCCATGTACCTTATCTAGAAAATACGGCACAAGAGTGCTTAATGCAGTGGTATCACAAAGGGCTTAATGCATTCGAACAGACCTGTCCAAGCGGCCATATTCTGTTTAACGAGTTTTCAGAATCACTTTATAATGTACTGATAAATCAAGACAAAGAAGCTTTAGATCAAATTTTAAGTGATACTCAAACTCGATATACTGAACTAAAATCAGCCATGGAGCAGGGGCGCGATAAGCTACTTGAGATTAACTCTCACGGCGGTGAACGAGCCAATAAGCTAGTACAACAGTTAGCTGCACGTGATGAGGATACCAACCTCATTGGCTCAGTGATCCGTTTATGGGACATTATCGGCGTCGATCAAGAGGACTGTGGCGAAAATGCTATCGTCCTACGTCCGAGTGAGCATATGATGTTTCCGACGTACCCAGGCCTGCCTGAAGATGGCATCACCGTCACTTTCGACAGAGAGATGGCGCTTTCCCGTGACGATATAGCTCTCATTACTCAGGAGCACCCTATTGTGCAAACGGGTCTGGATCTGATCACGTCATCGGAAACAGGCACCACGAGCGTAGCTGTGTTGAAAAACAAGTCGCTGCCAGCGGGAACTATCTTTCTCGAGTTGATTTACATGGCCGATGCATCCGCGCCTAAATCAAGCCAGCTATACCGTTATTTACCACCGACACCAGTGCGCGTTTTACTGGATAAAAATGGTAATAACTTAGCTGAAAACGTCAGTTATGACAGCTTCAATAAGCAACTCAGCGCGGTCAATCGTCATATTGCCAGTAAGCTTGTTAATGCGTCACAGAGCATTTTGCACCCACTGTTCGCTAAAGGTGAAGAGTTCGCAGCTATCGAGCTTAAAATGCTGGCCGATAGCGCTCGTATTAAGATGACTTCTCAACTTACAGGTGAGTTGGAACGTTTAGAGGCACTCAAAGCCGTTAATCCGAATATTCGTGATGAAGAGATAGAACATTTGCGACAGCAGATGAGCGAACTTAACACCTACTTGGATGGAGCGATTTTGCAGCTCGACGCTATACGCTTAATCTTGGTTAGTCACGCCTAACACTAGCTTCTAGTCCGTTTTATCTAAGCCCCTTAACTCATCGAGTTAAGGGGCTTATACCAATCAGTATAAAGATGTGATCGCTCAGCGAGAGTTTAGCGCTTCTGAGGCAAGGTCCTTAATTGCTCCTGCATTAATGACATTCACCACATCTGACCTCCAAGGATGGAGGAAATGTCTTAAGTATGTAGGGAACATACAAGACCATGTGGTTTGCAACGAGTGAGGAACATAGTTGTTCTACGTTTAAGCTCGTTAACACAGCATCGAATGCGCTAAAACCCGCCTGTAAGGAGTGTTTTTAGCTACCTACTTCTGCGTTGAATAAACTCACAAGGGAATAACCATTCTGTCATTCATTCGCCTTAAATTAGCTTACCAAAAAAACTCTGAGTAGATCACTTTCTTATACCGATTGGTATCGGTACCGACTATTACGTACTCTTGTTATACTCAACCCTATATTAACTGACTCACTATAAGAAATTCTTCGATGAAAGTAAGCCAAGCACTTCACTTCCTCTCCCAGTCCTCTTTCTTAATAGGAACCCTCCTACTCGTTGTTATTAGCACTCGCAGTTTGGCAGCAGAGCAAGTCACTAGTCATCCCAAATATAGCTACCTTGCAAGTGAAGAGGTCATCTCCATTGAAGTCGGTAAACAAAAATCTGAAGTATTAGTGCGCAGTTGGACAGGCAAGAAAAAACTCGGTGCAGCAATCCTCTTCTCCAACCCAGGCATGAATGCCGATTCAGCAGGGCTACAAGCATATTTAAGACGAGAACTGCCCCATACAGGCTGGGCGACTATCGCCATCACACCACCAAAAAGGGTTTCGACCCTAAATTTTGCCACTGCACCGGGAGATATTTCGAAACCAGGCGAGGGAAAATATAATCCAAACAATGGCGAACGCACTCCGCAATATTCGAAAGAGCAATGGATTAACATCCGAGAGAAACAAGAAACTTTCATTGCTGACACGATGAATCAACTCGATGAGATAGGGACACCCTATCCAGGGAAAAGGATACTTATCGCCACTGGTCAAGGGGCTGGGTTTGTCATCTCTATGTTAAGTAAAAATAGACTAACAAAGCCCGATGTCTTAGTCCTTATCAATCCTTTTATGAGCACGAAACATGAAAACCTTGAACTGCCTAAGTTGCTAGCAGAATTAGATATACCAGTACTTGATATCCAGTCGGCAGATGGTCATATTGCCTCCCAGGAGACCAAAGAAAATCGACGTTTACTTTCCCCTCAAAATGCCCCCTATCGCTACAGGCAGCAACGGATGCTATTAAACCTCAATCAGACTGAAGCATGGCAAACCTGTTTAGATTTAATCGAAGGGTTTGCTCACAGTATCAATAAAACCAAATTAGCTAGGTAAGCGAGCAGAATAGGGCTGCCAGCTAAACAATTACTTGTCTTTCGTTAACATCAACGAGAGAGCTACCAGTACGATAATTATCCCCATGTAGAGCAGTTCTAGCATACTCTGAGGTTTCATCTCGATAAAATAAGAGAAGAGCTTGATGATCAACATCATCAAGATAACCTTACCAAGTTTGCTCTTAAGCGAATCAATGCTGCTTATCACTAATATTTTCCCAGCCGCTTTGCTCTTTTCTGCAACCTCTAGATTATTGATAAAGAGCTCATAGAGTCCAAAAGCAAAAATCAGCAATACAGCACCAAGCAAGAAGGTATCTAAAATCTCCACCACCACCATGATCAGATCATTACGTATTTCATGACCGCCAGTAAAAATATAGACCCAAATAAGACCCAGCATATGAAGAACATCTTTCAATCCCATCACAAAGATGACAAATGCTGCGATGATACAAGCTAACACACCTAACATAACCGATAATCGGCTACTCCATAACATACGCTCGAACAGATTCCGCATTGGTAATTCCAAATTGATGACAAGTAAATTAACCTGATCTTAAAGGCAATTATAACCTTGACCACAATTAGATGGATAAAACGTGATCTACCTCATGCCACAGTAATGTTATTTCAAGTAGGCAACTAAGACCTATCGGCATCATGATCACCAACCGGACTGACGATCTCGATACTCGCTCTTACTCTCTGCTCCTTTTGCCTCCAGACTGTTTCTTTTAGCCGCAATGATTCTATTCTTCCCCATAAGTAACCTAATCTGACTAAAAGACTCACGGGATAACAACCGTCTAACACTGGCAGTCCAGCTCTTGTTGATACTCATCTTAATCGCAGCGTTCGCATCGGGTGAGGTATTGCTAATCTCGCAAGCAAGCTCTTGAGCTCGATCCATAGGGGAAGGAGAAATCTCGGTGACCAGGCCTTTATCTAATGACTCCTGCGCTGATAACACCTTAGCTGTCATGGTCAATAGCATGGCCTGATCTTTACCGACCAACTCCCTGAGTGATACTAAACCAGCCATATCAGGTACTAAGCCCCATTTAGCTTCCATAATTGACAACTTAGCTTCAGGAGACACGATACGAATATCAGCGCCCAACGCTATCTGCATTCCCCCTCCAAAACAGCAACCTTCAATAACCGCTATGACAGGGATCGGCAGGTTACGCCAACCATAGGAGACTCTTTGAGCTAAATTAGCGTTACCCGGCAACCACTTAAAAAGTAAACTAACAGCCTGAAAAGGTGAGTTCATGACACTTTTTACATCCAGACCCGAACTGAAGTTCCCTGCTGCTCCTGATAAAATGACCACTTTAATACTGCGATCTTTTTTTAGTTCTGAGATAACACCATCTAATTCTTTAAACATCTGAAAATTAAGCGCATTGCATTTATCAGGTCGTGATAAAATCACATGACCGATCCCATTTAATATTGTTAATTGAACAAGTTCCCTTGTCATACTCTCTCGCTTTCACTGGTCAGTCCAGAAAACAGGTTAACATAATTGATATGTTTAACTAATATAGATAACAAGAAAAGAAAGTTTGACTATCGTCAAAAAAATGACATTATAATTAAATCTTTGTAGTCATAGTGATAGACAATAGTGCACAAAAATCACAAACTGCTGGGAAGAGATGGTCTGTCATTACAAAATATTATATCTCTCTGAATTAAAAAACAATGACACTCACAATAGGTCATTTATGAGATTAAAATTAACTTGAACGCTAAAAAACAAATACTGCGATATTTTTCAACGATTGAACGGGCGAGTTCAGTAATAAGTGTTATCTTTGAATATATGGGCAGATTAGGATCTTAAAAGAAAAATGCCAACCCCAGTACTCATATGCGACGATTCAGCACTTGCCAGAAAGCAGATGGCCAGAACACTCCCTAAAGAGTGGGAAGTAGATATTACCTTTGCCACTAACGGTGCCGAAGGGATTGAAGCAATTAAAGCTGGTAAAGGCGAGGTGGTTTTTCTCGATCTGAATATGCCTGTCATGGATGGCTATGAGGTGCTTGAAATTATTCAAAAAGAGGACCTTCCCGCCCTTGTTATCGTCGTCTCTGGCGATATTCAAATCAAAGCTCATGAGAGAGTCAAAGCTTTGGGAGCCTTAGACTTTATCCAAAAGCCCGTCAGTGCCGACGCCATCAGCAACATTCTTCAGGAGTATGGCATCTTAACTGTCGCCATAGGTGAAGGTGTCGCCGATAGCCCAATGATCAAAGTTGATCTACGTGATGCTTGTCAAGAGATCGCCAATGTCGCCATGGGACGAGCTGCCGATCTGCTCGCAAAATTACTCGATGTGTTCGTACTATTACCCATACCTAATGTCAATGTACTCGAAGTCAGTGAGTTAACCATGACACTAAAGGCCACGGAGGAGCACAGCAAGGTATCAGCTCTCTGCCAAGGATTTATTGGTGCAGGCATCGCCGGGGAAGCCTTACTTCTGTTCCATGACTCTTCTTTTAAAGATATGGCTAAGTTAATGGGACTGGATAACCCTGAAGATACTAACACAGAGATGGAGGTGATGATCGATACTGGTAATGTATTGATTGGGGCCTTCTTGAATGGAATATCTGAACAACTGCATATGAAATTCAGTCAGAGTCATCCCGTCGTACTAGGTCGCCACTGTACGGTTAACGACCTCATTCATGACAATTCAGAGAAATGGTCTCGCACTTTAGCGATGGAAATAAACTACCGCATTGAAGATCATGATATTCAATGCGACCTTCTTCTACTGTTTACTGAAGACTCACTGCCGACGCTTAATTTTAAGCTCGGTTACTTGTTAGATTAAGTCGGATCATCTATGTCATATGACCAAAGCGCAATGAACGAACTCCACTGGCTGATCGATATGGTTCAGACCATTGAGGTTGGCTTGGTTGTCCTTGATAAGAACTTTGATATTCAGCTTTGGAATGGCTTTATGGAAAACCACAGCGGTGTCTCCCCCAACTCCATCAAGGGTGAAAACCTGTTTGAACAATTTGATTATCTTCCAGCTACTTGGCTAAAACAGAAGATGGAATCAGTATTCTTACTTAAAAATCGTGCCTTTATCAGCTGGGAACAACGCCCCTATATCTTCAAGTTTAAGAACTACCGTCCTATCACTGGTCGAGCCGACTTTATGTACCAGAATGTCACCTTGCTCCCTCTCTCTTCACTAACAGGGCAGATCACTCATATCAGTATGATCATTTACGATGTTACTGATGTGGCAATCAATAAACTGCAAATAAAAGGGGTGAATGAACGCCTAGAACATTTAAGCCAAACCGATGGCCTGACTCAGCTTAACAACCGAAGATACTGGCAACAATGCATGCAGAAAGAGTTTGATAGACATGCACGTTACGGTGATGAGACAACGCTGGTTATGTTTGATATCGACGACTTTAAAAAAGTAAATGATAACTATGGTCACAGCATCGGCGATAAAGTGATACAGCATATCTCTCACCTGTTAACGCAATCTTTGCGCGAGACTGATTGTGCAGGCCGATATGGTGGCGAAGAGTTTTCAGTGGTGCTTGCAAAAACCTCAGCAACAGATGCACTTCAATTTGCTGAACGATTAAGACATAAAATTGAAAACACACCGCTAATCTGTGAAGATCAAACAATTAGTGTCACGGTAAGTATTGGGATTTGTGATATTAAAGAGGAATTAAAAAACAGTGGTCAATGGTTAAGTTTTGCCGACGAAGCCCTGTATTCAGCTAAAGAGTCCGGACGAAATAAGTGTGTTATCTACAAACAAAAATAACGCTTTCATGTCAATAAACACCCAATAAAAATGCCCATTAAGATGGGCATTTTTATTGTTCGGATAAATCACTTATACCGATTAATGCAGTGGTTTTTTAACTTCCGCTTTGAATTGATCTTCTTCGAAGTCGTCATCTTCGTAGTCATCATCTTCAAACTCTTCTTCGCGGATCTCTTCACCATTTTCATCGATGAAATATGTTCCCCAACCGTCGTAATCCACTTTCTGTTTAGCTGCAATCAATAGAAGAGACTCACAAGCTTTATCCAGAAGTTCAACATCTAATTGATGATTTGCTATGGCATCGAAACAGTAGATCACCGAGCCATCTTCTAGCTCCATCTCTTCGGCATCACTCACTTCAAAACCAGCTTTGAATGCATCGACAGCGGCTTTTTCTAAACGATCAAAGTTGTTCGATGAAAAATGATGTTCAATTGTATACTCAGCACTCGTGTTAGAACCATCATCTAAGATAGCCGTAACAATCTCCTGATTTTCTTGCCTCTGCGCTTTAAGTAAACGATCAATTGACATAGATAACTCCAAATAAAAAAATCTGCAAAGATTATACACGATAAATAACTTTAAACTTAAAGATAGCGAGACAAAAAAGCCTCCAAAACTGGAGGCTATATTTAATCGCTATCGCTCAAAAGCAATAAGATCACTGGACGATGAATTACTTTACCATCAAAGCTGAAGCTTCTTGATCCAACTGAGTTAAACGAGTCGACATCATAGAATGAATACGCTTCGACAGCTCTTTTACCTGAGATTTAGCCAAACCTTTAGTTTCAATGGGCTCCATCATCTCAATGATAACCACACCATTATTCCAACGATTAAGTTTTATATGACTTTGATTAGAAGCCAGTACCGGCACCATAGCTACACCGGCTTCAATTGCGGTATGAAACGCACCTGATTTAAATGGCAATAGTCCCTTACCCCGAGAGCGAGTTCCTTCCGGAAATATCCAAATAGACAAGCACTTATCTTTGATTTTCTTGGCGGTTTGCGCCATCGTTTCAAAGGCTCTATTGCGATTTTTCCTATCAATAAGAATATTGCCAGACAACCAGTATATTTGGCCAAAAAATGGAACCCAAGCCAAGCTCTTCTTACCTAAACTGACCGTTCCCTTAGGTACAGCAGCCGTATGAGTAAACATATCGTAATTATTCTGGTGATTTGCCAGAAAAATACAAGGTTCCGTCGTTGCCACACTTGGCTTACGAACAATCACCTTAATACCTAATACAGGGGCTGCATAAGAGAAAATTTTAGCGAACATGTGTACATTGTCACGATGTCTAGGTCTTAATAAACAAACAAGACCGCCAAAAACAAATGCTAGCAGTAACATAACGGCTAAAACTAACGTTCTGAAGATTAAAAGCACAACTTACTCCCTTAGTACCAATGGCGACAGTATAGCCAGCAAGATGATACGACTCAATAAAATGTTGCTTCACCAACTTAAATTATTAGCTTAGTGATACACTTGTAGCCTGAACACATCTACCCAAGCAATGAGGGAGTTTAGTAGAACAACATTAACTCTATTTTAATTCTGGGTTAATTTACCTTTCTTTACGCCACCATTAAATCTCATTAATTTGCTAAGCACCAACCTGCTCATGATTGCACTCACTGCCAACGTCGTCACAATTGCAGCACCACTTGGGAGGTCAAAACAAGCTGAAAGAATAAGCCCGAGTATGTAACCAACCAGACCAACTAAATATGCTACGGGTAACCTGTATTTTTTCCTGCATTTATTGACGGCTAATGCTGGCAATATCAAAGTACTGAACACCAGATAAACACCTACCAACTCAACTGAAAGCGTGATGACTAGCGCAAACATGATATAGAAACCTCTACCATCAAGCAGTGCGGGTTTCAGGTAGATCAAACTCAAGATACACACAGAAACAACAGCAGGCAGTGTCAGTTGCGACCAATTGACCCATAGGATCTGGCCCGACATCAACTGCTTCAACATCTCAGCACCATGGGGATCATTAGAGAGCATCAACATAGCAGCGACTGCCGCTAAAACATAAAAGCACCCGATAATGGCTTCTAGTTCATCAGCCATTATTTTCGACAGCCAAGCAATAAAACCTGCGCCAGCAAGCGCAAACAGTGCGGGCATCCACACATTAGAAAATGGCAGATGCTCAATGTCATGATTAAGGTGAGCCACAATAGCACCTAAAGCAGCGACTTGGGCAATCGCCAGATCAATAAAAATGATGCCGCGTTTTAGTACCTGTTGACCAAGCACTACATGAGTAGACAAGACAAGAACACCAGCAATAAAAGCAGGAAATAAAATGGAGAGTAAATCAGTATCAAACATCATTAATACTCTTTAGTAGATAGAAATAAGTATTGCCCCGACTAGAGACAATACTGTCGCGAAGAGTCTATTAGCTGGTTTGATACTGAAGCAACAGATCAATAACATTATCGTATAGGCTAAACAGATCTTGGCTCTGATCATTTCCTCCTACAGACATAGGTAAGATCTGTACGGGTAAGTTCGCACGCTCACCTAACCACTCTGCCCCTCGCTCGCTCTGATAAGACGCCACAATGATCGCCATAATGTCACCGGTTTCAGCACGCTTAAGCAAGCTTGCCAGATGACTACTACTTGGCGGTAAACCCGGTTTAGGCTCAAGATCTCCAACCTGCTCTATTCCAATCCAATCAAACAGATAACGGAAGCTAGAGTGATATGCAATCACCTTTTTCCCCTTTAACGGTGCAGCTTTAGCTTGCCATTGAGGGATTGCTTGAGCCCATTTACCACTAAATTCGCTTAAGGCGGTTTGATATCGCTCAGGTGAAGCTGGATCGAGTGAGATAAGTTTAGCGGTCAAGGCCTCTGCCACCTTTAAAATCCTCTGTGGAGAAAAATGCAGATGTGGATTCCCCTGAGCATGTACGTCACCCATGCTACGATCGACTGACTCAAGTTTATCTAAGGTATTTACATGCTCAGCAGCAAAAAATAATCCTTGATCGGTTGAACGCACCTTGGCATTAGACGATTTCATCTGCAGCATCGGCAGCCAACCAACTTCGAGGTCTGCACCGGCGCAAATAACAAGATCTGCTTGGCGCATCTTCGCGATTAAACTAGGTCTTGCCTGAACTTGATGTGGGTCTTGCATCGCGGTCGTAGCCGAATATATTTTAGCGTCAGGCGCTAACTCTTTCGCCAATGCCGCATATTCAGGCTCACAAGCAAAAATGTTGAATTCGGCATTAGCCAAGCTTGAATAGCCTACGGTTAACGCAAGCGCCACTATTTTAGCGAGATTAGAATTGATGCGCACCGTGAGCCCCCAAAGTCATAACATACTGAAGTGTGATGACGTTATCGTCTTTAATACCGTCAAAATTGGTTCCTTGCTGATTGGTATATTGCAGTCGAACCGTTGAAAAATGGCTGTGATGCCAAGCTAAACTCACTTCAGCTTCTTGCAGTTTCTGAGGGTCGAAGTGATCACCGTGCAGCTCTTGAGTATCAACTTCGCCATAACGTAAACCCGCAGACCAATTGGGTGATAGTTGATACACACCACTTAAATACCAGCCAAGTTGATCATCAGTCGCCGGAGCCAACAAATGTTCACGCTCGTCTAACGGAGTAAAATCTGTGACCTTAAAATACTCACCACTCAAGGTAAAATGCTGATATTTATAGTTACCATTTGGCGCCCACTTATAGACAAAATCAGCAATATAGGTATTTTCACCTGTGTATTGTGCACTGTGGCTATGTTCATGTCCGTCACTCTCCTCTTCGTGTTCTGTATGCTCATCAGCAGTCATTCGGCCATTTTGGTTACGCATATAGCTTAACCCTGCCTGCCAAGAGCCATTAGCACCCACGTCGCCACCAAACTTGGAATAAGCTGTGTAAACACCAATCTCTTTATATTCACGTTCATTATGCTCATCGGCCGCACGCATACTGTCGCCTTTAAAGGCTTCAATCCCCATAGCCCAATAGAGATCCGTTGGCGCCACATAATTCAAACGCACACCGTCATCAAAATAATGACTGCCTAAAAAAGCCCGATAAACCGCTGGCCTGTCAGCAAAAGCGTCGGTATGAACATGTTGGTTATTGAGGTAACCCACATCAGATAAGAAGCGACCTGCTCGCAGCGAGAATCCAGCAGGCATGGCCAATGTTTGAATGAATGCCTCTTCGATACCCAGTTCAGTTTCACCTTCATGTATTTCAACAACGGCGGTTAATTTGCCGTAAAACATGTCGTCGATATTCGCGCTCAGTGCCACTTCTGTATGGCCCAGGCCAAAACCTTCGACGCGCTCCGCCATTGGACGTTCGGTATTTTGATAATAACCATCAAGTACGGCACTGATAGCCGGATTTGTCAGGGTGGGCTTTTCTGCAAAAGCAGAAGTAGAAATCAGCGCACAGGCCGCAGCCACGTGTGATACGCGGAAATTAGTCACTTTCATTTTTTTCTCCAAAATACAGCGGTTCACAGCTACTTATAGTAACTGTGAACAAAATCAAAAACTTAAAAAAGATAAAAACTTGATTTAGGTGATTTATTTAATATCAATCTACGCAGTGATGTTGAATATTTAGATCTATAATGCCAACGGCTTAAATCAAAAATAGCAGTAATTCAGATAGAATTACCCTCTGTTTGATTTAGTTACAGTTAAATAGATCTTAGAAAACAAAATCACTGAAAATTGATATTAAGCTGCAACAGGTGGGGCGCGACTACGGAAAAAACTGGTGTGCTGAGAGGTTTGCTCATCGATGACAACAAGACTCACTTCATAAGTCTGAAGATTAACCGTCAGGTCAAAATGATGAGTGGGCAGTAACTTATTTAGCTGATGTTTATGAAAGCAGAGCGTACAGTGGGTTTGGGCTCCACCATCATTGATGTGTTCGACACTATGGGCTGAAGCGGCAAACGACAGGCAGATCAATAGGGCTGAAAGCCATATTGCTATACCTCGTCTAACGCTATTTTTGACCATAGAAAGACACCAAATAAAACCAAATAAAACCAAATAAAACCAAATAAAACCAAATAAAATCGTGCTCAATTTGATACAAACAATAGACTAAGTCAAGTTACAGTTATAATTTAGATAGCTAATATTCAAATTTAGTTATTATGCCTATGAAAATAAGACTTGAGTCACCTTATAAATCGAATAAATTAATACTGACTTAAGGCATTATGGATAAGATTGTGATATTAAAACTGTCGGTTAATACTGATTGAAACCGAACCAACTCGCTTAGATGGGGTAATTAACATGTTAGATTTTTTACGTGCGAACGGTAAAATGCTCTTTTGGACCACCTTATTTTTTATCGCTATTGGCGGTGGAATTTATTATGTAGATACAGCCCTTGAGGCACAAGTTCAGGTTATCGAGTAATTTCGATTGAGAATGTTATATTCATAATTTTTAACTATATCCTTGATAACCACAGCCTAAATGTTATCAAGCATCGGTTACTAGTTTACCTGTAAATACTTCTGTAACACAGTGAATATGGCATTGCCATGTACCTATGAACGTCCATTGTCCAATGCCATAAATAGTACCTTATTAACGATATTTCTGCCTCTGCTCACTATCATCAACTTCCACTTTTTCAGGAGCTTCGATGACCTTCAAATGATCCATCATATGACTAACTAACATAAGCATTGTCGCTATAATAGCAACTGGCGTCGTTATGTTGCGCATTTCAGGTGTGAAATAGCCATAAGTTAACGCCACAATCCCTAGGTAAAAACCTAACATTTTAAGCCGAGAGAGTATCGGACTTTTACCTAACCAAGCATCACAGTGGGGACACTGAATCTGCGCATTAAAACCACTTTCACGTTGATTTTTAACATCATTCACGCCAAAAAACTTACTACAATGGGTGCACAACACAGCATAACTCTCTAAAATATCGACGAAGATAAAGCCAGAGTTTAACAGAATCCACCACAGAAAGTTTATTTACCCTATTCAATAACTAAATTTACACCGAGGTTGAGTGGGGATAGAATAGCGAAAATTTTATACTAGGAATTGATCTATGTATCGCATGATCGCCATGATAATGCTCGCTATCATCGGACTTAGCGGCTTACCAGCACAAGCAGATTCATCCAATATCTCTAACCAACTCACATCACTGCAAACCTCTATTCAGCATGATGTGGCTCAATTGAGCAAAACCCAAGGTGAACTGGCTAATTTCACTGAATATAGAATTAAACAAAATACCGAACTGTTACATGAACAACTCAAAGAGTTGATGGCTAAGTCAAATCTAGATAAGGAGATGCTCAAGCCTTTTATTGAAAGTCACCTCATCTTTATTGGTAAAGTTGATGCCTATTTTAAAAATAAAATCAGTAAGCTGCAAAACCAACTAGGTAAAGGCGATGATAATAGAATCATGATGCAGCTTGCCGTATTGGAAACTGAACGTGATCAACAATTGCAAGCCTATTTAGAGGTACTCGAGTGGGCAAATACTTTAGGTCTTAATACAGGTGATAAAACCGCACTGTTGACAAAAAGCCTTATTGCCCGAGCGAATGGCTTTAATAGCTTTGTTCAGTTCACACAAGACAAATTAAAACTGGCTGTTAAAGAAGTGAGTCTTGCAGGTAAAGATGTCACCGCAGAGCAAACGCTCAATGTCACCGACCTTAAAGAACGCTTATCTTACGCCAGTGCGAGCTTAGGTGTTGCTATTCATCTCCTTGATACCTTAGGTCAGAATACTTCAGATATGAAAGAGACTTTATTTAAAAGCTCAGGTGATATTACTCAAGATGTATTGAATATGGATGTTGCCAGCAGTCTATTCGAACAATGGCTTACCTCAGTGCAGAATTACTTGATTGAAAATGGTCCGGGTATTGTTTTCAAACTGTTTATTTTTGTCTTGATCTTATTCGCTGCAAAGCTGATAAGTAAAGCGGTTCGGAAATTGGTAAAAAAAGCGGTCAGTAACTCTAAACTGAAGGTGAGCATACTTCTGCAAGAGTTCTTTATCTCGCTATCAGGCAAGGCCACCTTCACTTTAGGCGTCTTAATAGCCCTTTCTCAATTGGGAATAGAATTAGCACCTCTTCTAGCAGGCTTCGGTGTTGCTGGTGTGATTATCGGTTTTGCACTGCAAGATACCCTATCTAACTTTGCCTCGGGTATGATGATCTTAATCTATCGGCCTTACGATGTTGGCGATCTAATTAATGCCGCAGGTGTAACCGGTAAAGTCAGCCATATGAGCTTAGTCTCAACCACTATTAAGACTCTGGACAATCAAAGACTCATTATCCCCAACAACAAAATTTGGGGCGATACCATCAATAACATTACCGTCGAACATCAGCGACGTGTGGATATGACCTTCGGTATCGGCTACAGCGATGATATTGAAAAGACAGAAAGGGTATTGGCAGAGATCATTATGGCTCACCCTAAAGTGCTTAAGAGTCCTGAACCGACTATCAAGCTACATACCTTAGGTGAATCATCGGTCGATTTCGTTGTTCGTCCATGGGCTAAGCCTGAAGATTATTGGGATGTATATTGGGATATTACGCGCACAGTGAAAATGCGCTTCGACGCTGAAAACATCAGTATTCCTTTCCCACAACGCGATATTCATGTTTATCAGAAGTAATATATAAACAATTAATATCATATAGTTAACACAACTAAGACCAACAAAAAGGGGCGGATATCGTATTCAGCCCCTTTGCTTTTTCACATACCAAAAACTCAAGTTACTAGGAACTTCTTTTATGCTAAGCCAACAATTTCATCTTTATCGTTGATATCAACATTCAGGTAACCCGGTTTGATTCCCAAGCCTGGCATAGTCATTACCTTGCCTACTAACGCAGTTATAAAGCCAGCACCCGCATTAATTTTTAACTGCATAATGGGCAATTCAAATCCCTTAGGTACACCTTTAACAGCAGGATCATGGCTTATTGAAAGCGGGGTTTTAGCGATACAAACAGCTAAATTATCCAGTCCCATGGCTTTAATCTGCTCAAGTTGCAAATTAGCCTCTTCAGATAGTACTATCCCCCTAGCCCCATATCCTGACTCGGCGATGGTGAGTAATTTAGCTTCAATACTGATATTGGTTTGATAGAGAAAATGAAAATTTGAATCTTGCTCTGTCGCAGCAACAACCTTGCGGGCCAAAGTCTCCGTTCCACTGGCTCCCAGACTAAAAGCATCACTAATTTCACAAGCAAAAGCGCCAGCCTGCATCACTTCACTTTTAAGCCAATCTAACTCTTCCTGTGTATCCGAAGGAAAACGATTAAGGGCGACGACTACAGGGATCCCATATTGACTCACATTATCCATGTGCCATTTTAAATTTAAAAAACCCGCTTCAAGGCGCGTCTGATCTGGCAGGGTAATATCAGCTTCAGAATCAACTCCAGAATTAGCTTTTAGCGCTTTTAACGTCGCGACAAGTACCGCTGCATCGGGTGCTTTACCAGACTCTCGAACCTTAATATTACAGAATTTCTCAAAGCCCATATCTGAGCCAAACCCGCCTTCGGTAACGACAATATCCGCCAATTTAAGTGCGATTCTATCGGCAATAATCGAGGAGTTACCATGGGCAATATTGGCAAAGGGACCCGCATGGATCAAACAAGGATCCCCCGTCAGAGTCTGCATCAATGTAGGTTCGATAGCGTCACTCATGATGACGGTCATGGCACCTGCAACTCCTAACTTATCTGCTGTAATTGGCAGGTTGTTTTTATCTAAAGCCAACACTAAACGACCAATACGTTTACGCATATCTTTTAAATCACGACTCAATGCCAGAATAGCCATCAACTCAGAGGCTGCGGTAATATCAAAACCTGAGGTATGAACCGGGCCATTTAGTTCGCCAAGTCCCACAGTGATAGTACGTAGACTACGTTCATTATGATCAACGACTCTACGCCAAAGGATCTGTTCTGGATCAATATTTAACGGGGATAATCCTGACTGTAGAGTAAACTCTTCAACCGACAATCTCGACTCATGGAAGAGTCGGGCATCAATAGCTGCAGCAGCTAAATTATGGGCACTGCTCACCGCATGAATATCCCCCGTGAGATGAAGGTTCATCTCCTCCATAGGGATAACTTGAGAATAACCACCGCCAGCCGCGCCACCTTTAATACCAAAAACTGGCCCCATACTTGGTTGACGTATACAGGCACAAGCTTTCTTACCGATGGCATTCAACCCTTGTGTCAAACCAATGCTAGTGACTGTCTTCCCCTCTCCAAAAGGAGTCGGTGTTACAGCAGTAACAATCACCAATTTGCCGTCTAAATTGTCCTGAATTCGATCAAGTATAGACAGCTTTACTTTAGCCTTAGCCTCACCATACAGTGACAGTTCTGCGGTTTCGATACCGAATTTTGTTGCAATATCGCTTATATGTTGAGGTTTAGCCTGACGAGAGATTTCAATATCAGTGAGCATTCTGTGGCTCCTTTAAAATAGAGAAGAATAGGGTAACAAATCTGTAGTAGCGGCGAATTTTAGGCGATTCGATGAAAGAGACAAACAGCTAAAACTAAATTGTGATGATTAATTAAGCTTTTATGAATCTAAATCAAATAAATGTGATCTAGCATCTCGTTATACCGATTGATATTAGATAATGACACGTCGCTAAAAACACAAAGGCGCCACTGGCTGGCACCTTCTCGATTCAAAAGAACAGGGTTGTTTTTATAGAAAACTGACTTTCCCTGACAGGTGCGGACGTCGGCCACGGGCATCTCTTAGCTCAAATACAACATTACCTTCACTATTTTCAGCAACAAAAGTCACATCAGACGGCATAAACAGCGGGAGTTTAAAGGCAACATCCACTTTACAAGGCCGCTGGTCAATTTGCGGTATCATCTGAGCAATACATCGTGCTTTTGACCACATACCATGAGCGAGAACACGATCGAAACCAAATCGCTTAGAAAAGACAGGATGAAGATGAATTAGGTTGTAATCACCTGATGCTTTAGCGTATTTACGACCGAGATTATCAGCTAAAGACCAAGACTCTGGCGACTCCCAAGCCATAGCGTTCGCTTTAGGTGGACGGACCCGACGTGCAGTACTTTCGACACGATATAGATAAGTAGACAATGATTCCCACACTAAGACACCATTGACCTTAGCTTGAGAAGCTAATTCAAACTCAAGTCCCGCATCGGTTAACTGGCTACCGATCAAGACACACTCTAAAGTAAACTTTTCATCGACATTTAGCTGCCTATGCTGAGTAATACTATTTTTTAAATGAATCATCCCGAGCAGAGGAAATGTGATCGCTTTATGAGTAAAGATAAAGGCATGAAGACGAAATACCATGACATACAGGTAGGTCAAAGGTAATGTCTTACCGTCAAACTCAAACCCACAAACAGATGCGTAGTCGCTAACATTTTTTGCCAACAAGCCAACGTTCTGAGTACTAACTTGGATCCGAGGCAGCGGTTGCTCATCCCATCCAGGCTTACGCTCAAAGAAGATCTTACGATACAAGGACAATAACGAAGGCATCGCTTTTAGCTCAACCAAATGCTCTTTTTCAACGCTCATCGAACCGTTCAAATTTCAACTCACCACACAGATATTAAGCCAGCGAGTATACCCAAAATGAGTATGTTTGTCCTAAATTTGAACTAATACTTTTATATCAATAAGGTAGAGAAAAAATAGTAACCCAATAGAACAATAAGTGACGCCACTCCCTTTAAAGCTAACCAATATCAGGCTAATCGAAGAGCTCGACAACACACTTTGACTGCTCTTTAATAATCCCTTTAAGGTAAGTTCTTTCCTCTGTTGCCACCCGTTGAATAACGCTAACAGGTAAGCGTTTGAGTAAGACCTTACCGCTATTGGGGTGAAACAAAACTTTACGAGGCCAGGAGCCACCGAGATCTTCAACCTCAACATCGATTCCCTCCATATGAAGGTAGTTTTTTACAAAATCGATATTCGACTGCCCAACATTAAGCACTGTTTCTTTGCTCATCTGAGCCCCACCAAAAATTTTAGCTTTTAATCTCTTACGTTGCCCACCTAAAGTCAGTATTCCGTTAATCAGCTGTTCCATTGCAAAATTGCCATAACGGCATGAGTAACTCATCAATTCATGCCAGTCTTCATTTAGCTCTCTCTCGGGCAACAAAAAGTGATTTAATCCTCCAATGCCAAGCAGAGGATCCCATATACAAGCAGCGACACAAGAGCCCAGTCGAGTGAAAACATACTCATCTTGAGTCGAGATATAAAACAAACCAGGATCGACACGTGCAACGACTTTATTGTGTTTCCTATCCCATTTTCTAGGGATCTCTTCAAAGCCTTTAGTTGGTGATGGAATAACCAGAGCTGTCATTCAGCCTCCTTGCTGGTGAGCTAAGTGATTATAGAAAGTATAGATAAATTACAAACCTGCACCAGAAAGTATAGTCAAGATAACGCTTGGTCACCCAGCTTTACCTCATTGACAAGAATGTTTCCAACAATCATTCACTTCAGCCCCCTTGTTAATCAGCTCCTTGACAATACTTTTAGGACCTACCACATGTCCGGCACCCACCATAATAAACATAGGTTGAGGCGTACTTTCAGCTTCCATCAATTCACGCATTCTCGTTGCCATATTCAAGTTTCGTTGCCACAAGAACTTCTCGACCATCAAGAGGTCATCACCGTCGATCATTTGTCCCTCCATCAACTCATTTAAATGCATTTCATCGCCGTTTCGCCACGCATTCACTAAGGAGTGCATCTCATCATCAGGAGCTTCAATCGCTTCTCTTACCATTTTCCATTGAGTCTCATCATTAAACGATGACATCAATTGAAATTGAAATTCTGTACTTTCCAGCTCTAAAAGAGGCCGACCTCTATTTTTTGAAATAAATCTCTGTTCAATACCATAGGGAGCGGTATAGCCTAACTTTTCAAAGCGAGCCAGACTCAACTGCATCGATTGTAACCAAGGAGCAAACCCTTTCATGGCCGCACACATTTTCCCACGTGTATCACAATAATGATCAAGCTGTGCTTGTGTCTTCATGTCTGCTGACACAGACTTCAATCCATACTGATTGATCAAGGCACTGATATCGGCATTATCAGTATCGGCCTCAACCACCAAAGATGCGGCAGAATCAAATAATGACTCAATTTGAGTAGCCATAGGATAAAAGTCGGCTTTACCCACATGAATTGAGCCAAGTAAATATGCCGTATTCCCTTTATATTCAATTTGATAAAACGGAGGGTTATCCTCAGGAGCTGCCTGCACTGAAAAGGTACAAGCTAAGCAAGCTCCCCAGACTAACGTAAGTATTCCACTTAACTTACTTGTTGCCATCTTCTTCGCCCCTTATAATCTCGACAATTAAAATTTATGAAATGAGAGGCAGTTATGCCACACACACGTGTTATTGAACAACTTAAAGATAATTTACAAGCCGCTTATCGTAAATCTATCGATGCCGATGGCAAACTCGATGAACTTAAAAAATCGGGTCATGTAAAGTTCAATACCATTTTTACCCAAGATGAAGGATTTTCAACTCGAAGTAATCGCTTTAAACCTTATGTTGAAGAGCTGGCCATCGAGCTTGAAAAAATGCCAACTGATGCACAAGCATTACCAGCAGCTCTAGAGCAATTTGTAAGAAAACTTGGTGTGTTAATACAGACTTTACAAGCTTTTAAAGATCAAGCTAAATAAATTCACCCAAAAAATAAGTAAAGTCATCTTGCTGTCACTCTAGGGTTTATTTGCTTTGATCAACAGAAGTGAGCCTCTCCGTAGTTAGCGCTAGGGAAAGTACTTAAAAAAAACAGGCTAAAAAAGCGCTCAGCTCTTTTTAGCCTGTTAGCTAATATGTTGTGAACAATTAAAGCTTTGGCGCTACTGTTTTTTTCAACCAATCAACCAACAATTTAGATTCATACCGAGTCGGTTTATCATTAATACGACCAACTGAATGCATAAATCCTAAATCCGTTAACTTTTCAGCGCCAGCCATAATCGTCTTACCGTCCTGAGTCACTGTATAAGTAAAGGTAATACGCGGAGGATAGATATCTTTCACCACGCGCATATCATGACTGCTTGCGCCAAATGTAGGCCTAACATCTCCTGCAAGATCGAGATTAGTGACTTGCAGTTCAAGTTTTTGATTAGGCTTTAATACTTTAACGGCCTCTTTATTTAGGTTCTTGGTCAAGGTTTCAAAAGTACGCATCTCGTAACGTGATTGGATATCTCCCACAGCTTTAACATCACGAAAACTCTTAGGATCTTTCCACTCTATTTTAACCATTCCATTTTCAGTGACTGGGTTTTCAACAACATCGGTAGCCGCAAACACGGCACCAGAACTCATGATCCCCACTAATAATAAATATGTTACCTTCATATGAACCTCCAAAGATTATCGGACACAAAACGACTGCCTTAAAGTTTACGATTAATAACCTGAATACCCACTTAATGCAAAACAATTAGTGCCTAGCCACTTGTCTAGTTCAATAAACTGACAGAATGATAAAAACAAGAAGTAGACGTATTCAAAAACAAAAAGCGAGCTGTTCTCGCATTTTGTTTTAATGGCTAAATGACTTAATTAGAAAGGGAAACGTTGGCTCAATTGAGGATAGGTACTTTTCAATAACTTCTTCTTAGTTGAGAACTTCTTTCCTTGAGGGGTCGCCATACCAGAGGGAACAAAAGGCAACTCCTCACCGCTTCTATCCTCAAATATTTGTCCTGCAATAAGATCATACTCATCGAGAAAAGGATAAGCATAACCATCTTTTTCAGGCCACTGTGACAATGTGCCTAACACATCAGGAGCTTCGATTGCTTTGTCATACCACTCTTTGCCTAATGAGATCAAAAAGCAGCGAAACTCAGCGAAGGCATATTCAGAGTCACAGCCAGTGATAATATAGGCAGCACCCCACATCGACCAAAAGTAAGAGCGACGCATTTGCTGACCAAATATTTTATCAAACTCGACTAACTCATCATCACTAAATGGTTCAAGCTTAGCTCTTAAATTATCGGCTAAACTGATCTGATCTTGCTCCGGTGTTGCTCTCGTTACCAGTAGCCAAAACTCTGCTTCGGTCATATCTATCCCATCAATGTAAACTCGCCCCTATTCTAACTAATTCACTTCACCAGAGCAGTAAAATTATCCCTCTTAAGCCAGACAAACTAACTTTGACACAATCGGTTGATTTTTTTACACTCCCCCCAATATTTAGCCTGACGAGTTATGCAATGAAAAAACCTACATTAGCCCTCAGCCTCATCATGATCCTGTATGCAGCGCTTGCGGTCGTTGCAACATGGCGGGCCATCAATATCCAAGTGTTCGATCTCTTTTCATTTGGTGTTGTGCCGGTTTTATTTGGTTTACTCTTAAGAACTAGCTGGGCGGGTATCGCTTTTAAAGTCTATTTAGCGATCCAAACCTTAGGGCTAACAGCACTCGCTGGCACTGCCATTATCGCCTACCAAATATCTCCGCAAGATGTAAAAGTGGTATTCAACAATATTGAGATACCGGTGTCTTTAATCGCAATCACTGCTAGCCTAGCTTTAATATTTCAATTTTGGGTCGCTTTTTCTAAATCCACCAAGAGATACTTAGCACTCACCTCAGAATAAAACGTCTATAAAGTTCGCGAACTTAGCTCTGATATTGGCTAACAATCAGCCAGAGAACACTTTCTGCACAGATTTTAGCCTTAAAGAGGCAAGAAGCGGCTTAAAGCTCTTTTAATATCAGATATCTTATGGCATGTTAGTGACTGCAATTACTACAAATACTGTGTGATTGGTATAATTTAATCTACGGAAAGAAGAGACTATTCAAATGAATAAGACTGAACTTGTTGCAAAAATGGCTGAGCGTGCAGAACTGACTAAAACAGAAGCTGCTCGTGCACTAAAATCTTTTGAAGAGACGGTTACAGAAGCGATGAAAAACGGTGATAAGATTTCTATCGTTGGATTTGGTTCTTTCGAAACGTCTAATCGCGCTGCACGTACTGGCCGTAACCCACAAACGGGTAAAGAGATTCAAATCCCTGCCGCCACAGTACCAAAGTTTAAAGCGGGTAAAACACTGAAAGACAGCGTTAACTAAACACGCCTTTCACCGTTTTAAATAAAAACCTCCTGATGGAGGTTTTTTTGTGTCATTTTCTTTAATAACGCTCCCTTCTCTCAATCTTCAAATTTATTGGTTGCACCAGTTAAGTGCGACTTTGCATCAATATTAACCAAAATACAGCATAAGTATCTATTACCAAATACAACTTACTGATATTAATTAATAAAAACATTGGCACATTACTCGCTTATCTATTCTTAATATCTACTGCAGTAAATTCATAAGCCGCAGAGGTATGATTATAAATAATGGGGAATTAAAGATGAGATTAGCACTAACAAGTACACTATTGGCTTCAAGCATACTAACCAGCTTTGGTGCATATGCCGACGTTACCGCAAATATAGGTGCAACGTCTAACTACCTTTGGCGAGGCGTAAGTCAGACCCAAGATGCTGTTGCTGTGCAAGGAGGGATAGACTATGAGCATGACAATGGTTTTTACCTAGGAACTTGGGCTTCAAATGTAGATTTTGGCGATGCCACCAGTTATGAGTTAGATTTTTACACTGGCTATACTGGCAGTATCGGTGAAGAGTTTGGGTATGATATAGGTTACCTTTACTATGCTTATCCTGACAGCGATTCAAATATCGATTTTGGCGAGCTCAAAGCCACTGTGAGTTGGAAATGGTTTAACTTGAGCTACTCACATGTCGTCAATGCAGACAGCGATGTAGCAAGTGAGCCATTAGACAATAAAGACATGGGCTACTTTGACGCAGGAGTGAGCATCCCTCTCTCTGATACGCTATCAATTGCACTGCATTATGGATATTCTACCGATGATATCGTGACCGCTTGGTTTGCAACCAGCCACTACTCTGATTATTCAGTATCTCTTAATAAAGAAACCAGTGTAGGAGACATTAACTTTATGATCAGTGATACCGATCTGAATGGTGATGATCCCAAAATAGTTATTGGATACAGTTATAGTTTCGGCTTATAAACATTTTATTCTTTCAATATCACAAAACTTGAAACTGTGACATACAACAGGGTGAGCCTTGACCTAACAAGCGAGTGCTCACGCTAAGCAATCACAATAACCATTTGAATTTTAATTATTTAATTGAACTATAAAATAAAAAACAGCAACAAGATTAATTTATACATCATCTATAAGAATTGTTAGCTAGATCCCACTTTTTCTCAGTGGAGCCTGATATCTTCCTCATCAGCGCTTACTAATATGCAGTTTACATTCCCGTTACCATCTTAGTGAATATTTAAAACCTAAAGCGTGAACAAATAACCAATCCCGACATGATTTCAAATGTCATTTTTACCTATTAGCAAATGAAAGATGCCAAAGGTATTTAACAAGTAAGGAGTTCGTTATGGCTCAAATGATTGATCTTGCGCCCGACGATGCAGAAATAGAAGCCATCGCTCAACCGTCTAGCAGAAGAGAGATGGATGATATAGTACACCGACGTGCAATAAAGAAGCGTTTAGAAGATCTTCTAGCAGATGCTGAACTACAACGTGCCATGGGTGGAGATTTTTACTAATCCACCTTTTGATGACTGAATCTAGGCAGTGACCTAGATTCAGACATAATATCAAGAATCACTTATCAGATAAATTCCCAAACAACTCACCGTTCTCTTTTATCATTAACATTTTTATCAGATAAAAAAATACCCCGGAGTGATCACTCTGAGGCATTGTTATTGGTAAAACCTAATTATCTAACTCACTCGATAACGATTAATAACCTCATCATCTAGCTCTATTCCTAAGCCCGGAGCATCAGACACATACACGTAACCATTATCAAAAGGTAAGCGGTTTTTGACTAAGTCGGTAAATAGCGGACTATCACTCTGTGAATACTCCATTAACGTGCCATGTTCGCATGCAGCTAAGAAATGCACTGACGCTGCCAGTAAAATACCAGTACTAAAACCGTGTGGCACTAACTGGGTACCGTGCATTTGTGCAATATCATAAATCTTTTTCATTTCGGTAATACCACCACAACGGGTGATATCTGGCTGCACAATATCCACATTTGATTTTTGTAAGAAATCACTGAACTCATAACGTGTTGTTAGTGACTCTCCGCCCGCCAGCTTTTGTGGTATTTGACCCGCAAGCTTAGCGTAACTATTCATATTGTCAGCCAGTACTGGCTCTTCAACCCAGTTTAAATTAAACTTCTCTAAGCGTTTGCACATAGCCATCGCATGGCCACAGGTGCCCCACCTAGAAGCAAGATCAATTTGCACTTCAATATCATCACCAACTGCTTCACGCACATGACGGACGATTTCATAATCTGTGTCAGGGTCGGTACCAAATACACCACCACCAAACTTAATACTAGTGAAACCTTGCGCAACTAATGACTGAGCGATGGCGCGGTTATCTTCAGGTTTATCCGCTGGAATAAAGGTACCGTATGCTTGAATTTTATCGCGATACTTACCACCAAGTAACGTGTGTACAGGTACATTATAAAATTGACCAGCAATATCCCACAGCGCGATATCAATCGCACTAATAGCATGAATGCCTGCACCGCGACGGCCCATATAGTTTGAAGCCCAATACATCTTGTTCCACAGTCTTTCAATTTCTAATGGATTTTCACCCAATAATAATGCCTTAAGACCGTAGCAATATAAGTTCGAGTTCGGTGTTTCAATACAGGCTTTAACCACTTCAGGTGAAGAATCAGCCTCACCAATACCCACTAGACCTGTATCCGTAATTACTTTAACGATAACCGCATCTTCACCCCAAGTGCAGATTTCATCCACTGCTGGTACGCGTAAGTGGATCACTTCTATATCGATAATTTTCATTATTTTGCCTCATCAAAATTGTGCGTGGTTAAGAATTTCTTCAACCCAAAAATACAAATAACTAGAACAATGGTAAATGGCGCAGCAGTTAATGTAACCGCGATCTTTAGGGTCGATAACGATGCATTGATATACAGCATGGCTAACGGTAGTAAACTTAACATGATGCACCAGAATAGACGTAACGAACGAGTTGGATCTTGACCTTGGGACAAGTCTTTAGTGGTTACCGCAGCAACCGTAAATGCGGTAGCATCAAGATGCGAAGCAAGAAACACCATCATTAACACAAAATAGAAAACAGATAATATTGAGCCAAATGGTAAGTTACTAATTAACTCTGCCACCGCATAATCACCGCTTACCGTATTTAATATTTCAGGCACGTTAATGACGCCGGTATTAAACATATCCACAGCGTAACCACTTAAACTGCCAAAGAAGAACCAACAACCACCACAACCACCTGCAATCAGACCTAAAATGACTTCACGAATGGTACGACCCTTAGAGATTCGGGTAATAAAGATTGCCACACCTGGCGTGTAAGTTAACCAATAGAGCCAATAGAATACGGTCCAATCTTTATTGAATGTTCCTTCATTCGTGGCGTCAGTAAACAAACTCATCTCAACAAAATTACCTATGGTTAAGCCCACTGTATTGACGAAGAAGTCGATAATGAATCCGGTATCACCGAGTATCAGTACAATTAAACCAAACACAAATGTCATGCCACATGCCATATGGGCAATTTTTTGTAGACCTTCGCTAATACCAATATATGAGCTTAAGGTGAACGTTAACGTCACCAAACCAAGCAGTAATACTTTGAAAGAAATACATTCTCAAAACCAAACAGTGAAGACAAACCTGTGGATACGGTACCAATGGTAATGGTTGTGGTTAGAATTAAACCGCCAAAAGTCGAAAAAAGGAAAATTAAATCAAGCACTCGACCAGTAATACGACTTGCCATTCCGCCATCTTTTAAGCCTGTAATCGATGACACTAATGATGATAAATTTAAACCCTTGCTGCGATTAACATGGAAGTGATAAGCCATGGTAATAGACGCTAATGCATAAATAGCCCAAGGTGTGATCCCCCAATGGAAAAAGACATAGGACAAACTATGACGCAACGCTTGATTACTTTCAGCGGTGATATTTAAACCGATTGAATTATAGTAATAAGCCCACTCCATAAATGCCCAATACATGGTGGCCGAGCCTAAACCTGCACAGATAAACATGAATATCCAACTCATGTTTGAATACTCAGGATCACCTTCACCTAATTTGATCGTGCCATATTTACTTGCGGCAATAAAAAGCACAATACACACACACGCAAATCCAAGTAGTTGGACAAATGAACCAATACTATTGGTCAAACTTGCGAACATACCGACAGCAGCTTCTTGTGAGCTTTCTGGATACAACATTAATAATACAATTAATGAGAAAACGAACAGTAAGCTAACGCTGATCAAGAATAGATCATTCTTTGATGACGGTGGCGATATTGACAAACTAGTGTCTGTAGCTTGTATGGTCATTATTGTGCTCCACAAATTTAAAGATAAGCATTCGTTATAATTAGAGTGCTATACGAATTGGCGTGGATTTTTTACGATTACTTAAGTAGGATCAAGCAACCATTCTTTATACCTCCATAATGAATCATTATGCGCAGTTCAAAAAAAGAGCACTCATTATTGCGTACCCCTCATTTCGCATGGCTTTTAGCCTTTAAGTCCGTAGCAGAAAAGCAAAGTTTCACGTTAGCAAGTCGTGAACTTCATCTTACCCAACCTGCGGTAAGTCAACAGGTGGCAAAACTCGAAAGCCTCTTTAACGTTAAACTTTTTTTTAGAGATTCAAAAAAGGTCGTGTTAACTGAAGCTGGTGAGCAATTATTGTCGCAAATTGAGACACCATTTAATCGACTGATGAAAGTCGTGGAAACGTTTCAAAAAGTCAGCGACTCATGCTTACTTAATATCGAAACTGAACCTGTTTTCAGTCGAGTGCTAATCAGCCCTGAGCTCCCTAAATTTCTGGAAGAGAATCCACAAATATTATTTAGACAAGTACTCACCACCCATCATCTTGATTTTTTATCAGAAACTGAAGTAGCCATCAAATGGGGCGATGGTAAATGGGATGGGGTTGATGCCCAATTTCTCTGTGGACTTGAATACGTACCTGTTTGCTCGCCAGAATATAAAGCAAAAATGAACATATCGAGCTTAGAAGATTTAAATCGTACGACTTTGATCCACGAACGTGACTACAACGATTGGAAACACTGGTTGAAGTATTACCCTGTTGCAGGACTTAATCTCGATCAAGGTCATGTAATAGGTGAGTCGGATGTGGTCATGTCGATGGCAGTTTCTGGTATCGGGGTGGCATTATGTGGCTATGATTTAATTAAAGAACATCTGCAATCAAAAAAGTTGATTATGCTGTTTCCGGATCTCAAAGTTAGGCACCACAAAGCCTATTATATTTTAACTCGCCGCCATCATGAACTTTCTGCACAATCCAAATTATTTATTGCTTTCTTACATCAAATTGTATTAAAAAACGCTCGGATTTATTAATGAAATAAGTTCGGTTAAGCCCATCATCCTAACACCTGGAAATGCATTAGCTATTTTCAACTCTCGTAATCGCGGTGCAGTAAACAAGATGCCATTAACTCACGGTTAATGATCATGAGAACCTGAGTATCGAAAGACTACTATTTGAATATTTCAACAGCGATCGATTTAGAGGTTGGCGTCCAACTTAAATCACCAACACTTTCTAAAGGCACCAGTGGATTTGTTTCCGGATAATACGCTGCAACATTGCCTCGTGGAATGTCGTATTCAATCAAGGTAAAATCCGAAACTTGACGGAGCTTGCTATCAGGCCAAAGTGAGTTAATGTTAACGCAATCTAGATGTGCTAGCCCTAAAAGAGCTATATCTTCAGCATTCATCATTAACACTCTACGCTGGCCATAAACGCCTCTGTACCTGTCATCCAAACCATAGATAGTTGTATTATATTGATCATGGGAACGCAAAGTCTGCAGCACAAAAACAGGTTTATCGGTTAATCCATAAATAGACTGAGGCACGATTGAATCTGGTAATTCATGGGTCATAAACTCCGCTTTCTGACTCTCTGTATTCCATATATGTCGAGCTGCTGGATTGCCTAAATAGAAGCCTCCTGCTTGTTGGATTTGATGATTAAAGTTATCAAACCTAGGGATCACTTCAGCAATTTTATCGCGAATATTGTCATAGTCGGCAATCATCTCAGACCAATCAACTAACGCCTCACCTAACGTCGCTTTAGCGATACCTGCAATGATTGCAGGCTCAGATAACATCTGCCCCAACTCACTCTCTACCACTCCAGCAGAGCCGTGCACCATGCTAAATGAATCTTCAACGGTCACCTTCTGAGCCCCACTTGCCTGCATATCAATATCTGTTCGCCCAAGACAAGGTAAAATCAGCGCCTGTTTACCTGTCACCAAATGCGTTCGATTCAACTTAGTCGCTATATGCACCGTTAAACCACAGCGGCTTAGGGCTTCCTCCGTCAATTGTGTATCTGGGGCTGCCGCAGCAAAATTGCCACCTAATCCGATAAAAACTTTACTCTCACCAGACAACATAGCGTGGATCGCCTGCACCACATTATGCCCGGGCTCTACAGGAGGAGAAAAACCAAACACTCGCTCAAGACTTGCCAAAAAAGCCTTATTGGGCTTTTCGTTGATCCCCATCGTTCTGTCACCCTGTACATTACTGTGGCCACGAACAGGGCACAAACCAGCTCCAGGTTTGCCTAGTTGTCCTCGCAATAACTGTAAATTGGTCAGTTCCTGAATAGTCTGCACTGAGTGTTTATGTTGTGTGAGCCCCATGGCCCAAGTACAAATAACACGATCAGCGTTAAGGTGAGCTTTAGCTGCTTGCTCAAGTTGTCCCTGAGTCAGTCCCGACTGCTCAATGATTTTACTCCAACGAGTGTTCTCAACCTCCTCAAGGTAACGCTCAATTCCCTGACTATGTTCAGAGATAAACCCATCATCAAATACGCCAGCTCCTCCGGTGGTTTTATTATCCTTATCCATCGCCACCATCGCTTTGACCATGCCTCTGATCGCCGCCATATCGCCACCCAACTTAGGGGTGAAATAGACACTGCTGATGGGCGTTGAGCCGTGAGTTACCATCTCAACCTTATCCTGAGGATTAGCAAAACGCTCTAAGCCACGCTCTTTTAAGGTGTTAAACGTAATGATCTGAGCGCCGCGCCGAGATGCTTGATACAAGGTGTCTAGCATTCTTGGATGATTACTACCTGGGTTTTGACCAAATACAAAAATAGCATCAGCATACTCAAAATCATCTAAGGTAACCGTGCCTTTCCCTACTCCAATGGAGGCGGTCAATGCCACACCCGTTGCCTCATGACACATGTTAGAGCAGTCAGGGAAATTATTGCTACCGTACATTCTGACAAATAGCTGATACAGAAAAGCAGCCTCATTACTGGTGCGGCCAGAGGTATAAAACTCAGCCTGATTTGGATTGGCTAGTCCATTTAACGTGCCAGCAATGAGCTCAAAAGCATCTGCCCATGAGATTGATTCATATCTGTCGGTATCCGAGTTATATGTTAGTGGCTCAGATAATCGTCCTTGTGACTCTAAAAAGTAACCGTCCTGCAATTTAAGTTCACTGACACTGTGATGCTGAAAAAACTCAGCGGTCACTCGTTTACTGGTCGCCTCCCAGTTCACCGCTTTAGCGCCATTTTCACAAAACTTAAAGTGCCCCTGCTCACGGTTTTCACCCCATGCACATCCAGGGCAATCAAAACCATGATCTTGATTGGTTTTGAGTAAATTTCTAATATTATTGGCAAGGTTCTCACTTTTAATAAGGTGCTTTGCCGTGCTGGCTAAGGCTCCCCACCCACCGGCAGCTTGAGCATATTTAGCGATTCTTTTTTTTGTCATAGTATCGACTCAAACTCCTAGGTTAAACGCCTCTGCTATAGACTCTCGGGGCGTCATGCTTGGTAAGGTGGAGCAAATTAATATTGTGTTTCTCGGCCCAAGATACCGCCAAATTCGTTGGCGCAGACAAACACACTAAGGTCGAAAATCCGGTACGGGCTATTTTTTGAATTAATTCATAACTACAGCGGCTGGTCATCACAATAAAACCTGTATCAGGATCAAGCTTAGTCGCGATAAGATGACCAATCAGTTTATCGAGTGCATTATGGCGACCCACATCTTCCCGACAGGCCTTTATCTCGCCATTGTAGTAAACAAAAAAGGCCCCGTGCAGCGCACCTGAAATTTGTCCATATTGTTGCCACTCTCTTAACTTCGGCGCTAAGTCAGTCAACACTCTCAAATCCGGCAACGCGCTTTTAGCTACGGGAAGGGCTGGTGACAACAGGTTTTCCAATGCTTCTAACCCACAAATCCCACATCCTGTACGTCCACTCAGTTGACGTCTCTGTCGTTTAAGTTGAGCAAAATCTCTCTCATGAATGGTGACATTGGCTTCAATCCCCATCTTCGTCACTTGATAATCAATATCTTTGAGGCTCACGGCTGAAGAGATAATATTTTCGGACAGGGAAAAGCCTAAGATGAAGTCGTCTAACGCGACAGGAGTCACCATCATCACAGCATGGTTTACCCCTTGGTAACTGATAGACAAGGCAATTTCGGTCACTAAGCAGGCACTGTCAACGTGTTCCCCACCAAGGTATTTAAAATCTAATGAGCTACTCGCCGAACATAGATATTCAGCTCTATCTTGAGTCACTTTGTCCGGGTCCATTCGCTATAGTTAACATATACTACACACCTTTAACATCAGAGAGTCAAGAGATAACAGCCACAACCTATTACTATCAAAATAACAATTAATCCAATGCGTTACATATAAGATAAAGTTATCAGTCATTAAAAATAACTTATCAATTCTCAACAAGATTCAAAGGGTATCTCTGCACGATACTTTACCTTGAAACATAAGGTTACGCCTGTATCTACGTCGACAGTTTATCTCTTCGATGTAACTAATTGAGTAGCAGATATTATGCAGGAAACATCTTGGAAATTTAGGCGAGAATGTTAAAAATTATCTTGACATGATACCAGCAGGTTAGTAGCTTGAGTATTCTTATATATAATAATACTCATGAGGGTATATGTCTCCCTATGCTCATTAGTCTAAAAGACAATGTCTTAGTATGTTATTAGGTAACTTAATAAGGTGATTTCGTTAATATCAACTTTCAAATATACATGTTGCCTTATCAAATAAAATTACATGGATCCGAAATTGGTTTATTTCAATCTTTAGCCTTTATGTTGACATTAACGAGTTTAATTCCCTTGATGACGATGCTCGAGATAGAACAAATAATATGTCGGTAACTGACAACTTTTAACATTGGCAAAGAGGTTATAACGCCTCCATATTTGCCTTTAAATAAGAGGATTTGATTATGATCAAAAAATTTCATTTTTTATACATGCTACTTGCGTGCAATATTGCTTTTGCTAGTGACGACGATCAAACGCTTTTAAAACCAAACGTAATCATTTTTTATGTTGATGATCTTGGCTGGCAAGATTCACAATTAAATGACATAGATAAGCCCACACCATGGGAAACACCTAATATGTTGAAGCTCGCCGACCAGGGAATGAACTTCACTCAAGCCTATTCATCAGCGCCAACGTGCGCTCCTTCTAGAGCGGGTTTATTATCCGGTCAACACCCGGCGAAAATAGAGCTAACTCACGTATTAGGAGCAAGAATTCCGCGATCAAAGAGTCATTCAAAACTAATAGCACCCTATATTAATGACCATCTGTCGCAAGACACATTAACAATAGCCAGTGCTTTACAAAACAACGGTTATAAAACAGGGCATTCTGGAAAGTGGCATTTGGGAGATTATCGAGAAAATGGACCACTTACAGTGGGATTTGATTTTTCTTATGGTGGTCGTGGCGCTCATAGAAGTGCTAAAGACAGATCAACAGATTTTTCAGGCAACACCCCGACAGAAAAATATCCGTTAAGTATAGAAAAGTACGCACCTTTCAGCGATAAGTATCCAGAGGGCATCTCTTATCCTTACGACGAGGTAACTGAAAACGCTTTGTCTTTTATTGATGATAATAAGGACGAACCTTTTTTCCTTTATCTTGCCCATTGGCTAGTTCACTTTCCAACGGTGACTAAAAATAGAGAGTTGCTTGAATACTACACAGATAAACTAGGTATTCCTTTCCCTACAGATCCATCAAGTATCACTACAGAAGGCCAAACTAACCCTTATTACGGCGCTATGGTTACCACGGTGGATTGGAGTTTAGGTAAACTTATCTCCTATCTAGAGAAAACTGATGATCCAAGAAATCCTGGGAAAAAATTAATCGAAACAACTTATGTCTTTCTCTCTTCTGATAATGGTGGTGCCGAGAAGCATAGCCAAGAAATAATAACAGATAATGCCCCATTAGATATGGGGAAGAAACACGCACAAGAAGGCGGAATTCGAGTTCCAATGGTGGTTTCAGGACCTACTATTAAAGCGGGCACTCAATATCATGGCTTAGTAAATCAGCTGGATTACTTTCCTACCATCATGCACCTTTCTCAGGCTTCTATAGATAAGGGAGATGAGGAAAAACTGAGTGGTTTAGATATTTCAAATGTCTTAAGTGATGAGAATCAAACCATTGTTGATAAGCAAGGTAACCCAAGAGAAAATTTATTCTGGCACTTCCCTCACAACACTGACCACCAGATGCAGTCAGCCTTAAGAGAGGGTGACTTTAAATTATATAAAAATCACTTAGATAACAGTTTTGAACTATATCGATTATATCAAAATGGTAACAGAGCTGACTTAGAAGAGAAACATGACTTAGCTTCAGTACCTAAACACCAAGCTCGTTTAGCAAAGTTAACAGAAAAATTAGAATCCCACCTTGAATTAAACAATGCAGTCCTCCCTTATTTAAACCCTTTGTATCAAGGGGAATTAGAAGGAAAGTCAGATATACCAAGAATCGTTTCTAATACCTTCAATCCTGAAACAAGAGTTGCAACGATACAATTAAAAGGGGGGAGAGCAGAAGTAAAGGAAGCCTATTTATTAGTACGAATTGCAGACCCAAAAGTATACCAAGACGGAGATGTAACTAGAGTAGGAAAAGTAGTGGTAACTTATAAGAAGTTACCAGCAAGAATAAATAGCAACCAACTCATTATTAGGGCAACGGTGCCGAGGAAGTACGAGAGGTACTTATTTGTATTAATTGATGAAAATAATTTCTTAAGAAAAACCCCTCTCACACTAACAACGGTAGAATGAAAATCTAAACGACCCGATATTAACAAGGATGTAAATATCGGTAACGCACAATTCTCAAACTAATAAGGAGGCTATAATGCCTCCTTACCTTCCCTGAATAATCAAGTATAAATAGTTACAACCGAAAAGACTATTTCAAATACACAATAGTCAATGGAGTTGATGAAACAATAAATCTTTCCTGAAGGTGCCTGTCTACCACTACTTTTCGTAACAAACAACATTGTTTCATTAGTCCTGAACGACATAAATTCAAGACTACAACTTACTAATTATCTATGAGTTATTCTCAAGTCCCACGATTAATGTTCAGCCTGACTTTCGAAAGAAAGAGAGAAAAAAAACCATAGACCACTCAAAATCACGAAGTGGAGCAGAGCTGGTCCCCCCTTAATCTCAGCAGTCTTTACAATTGATTTTGCAACATTTGATTTACATATATTCACTTTTCAATATAGTATTATAAATCACATTATAGGGTGAGTGCTCAGAAGAACTTTTGAGCCGCGGTAAACACAGGAGGTGACTTCCCCTAGTTATTTCAACAATGGAGATTAACAAATATGAAAATCCATTTACTCCTGTTATTAGCTTTAATGGCTGGACACAGTAATACTGCGTTGGCAGCAAAGGATCCTATCAAGGGATTTGTATCTCGCGGAGATTTAAAAAGCACAATCAACGGTTTTACATCAAATAGAAATGGCTTTGATGACCCCAACATAGTGATCAGTTCTACTGGGGGCCCTCAAAATGGTCCATTAAGACTCGGCCATTTAGTTGATGCAATTTTAGTACAAGCCGAATGGCGTACACTGGAACCTTCTGAAGGCAGAATTCTTCGCAACAACGTTGTCGATAAAGCCATCAACAGCCTCTCGACCTGGAACAGACAAAACCCATCTTACCCTTTGTCCATTAAGCTCCGAGTCTTTGCTGGCATGTATTCGCCACAATGGCTAGCGCTCGATAGAAGAGGTAATCCCATTTTTTGCAGTTATAAACACAAAACCAATAACGAGCTTTGTTTTGTTCAAGTTTCGACTAAAAATGGTAAAAATGGCAATATCCCCTCCTATTGGAAAAGTGCCTATGCATCAAAGTGGAAAAATTTCCATCGCAAAATGGCCAATAAATACGACAACAATAACCTCATAAGAGAAGTTTCTTTAGGTGGCTGTGCCATAGGCAATGACGAGAGTTTTTGGCGTCACAAGGGAGATAACACTCCGAATGGAGGATATGGCCTTCATGTGGTTCGCTACTTGATGAATAAAGGACTGACACTGGAAAAAGATAAAGCATGTCTTCAGAACACACAGTTTGACGCCATGACAGCTTGGAATCAAACCCCTGTTGGTGTTTCCTATAATATTTGGAACGATTACAGGACTAACGGTAGAAATCTCATCTGGAGTAAAAATAAATCCTTTACCCGAAAGGTGATGCAAAAATGTGTAGACCACTTTGGCAGTCGCTGCTTAATCGGCAATAACTCTTATGGCAATCGTGATTTAGGCAGTGAAAACGACAGTCAGAAATTCGCATTCATGTTAAAACTTGCGGGAACAGCCGCCACTTGGCATAGACTTTCATCCCAGTACAGCTTTATTCGCAATCCTCAAGGCACTTACATTCAAACTGAAGTTTGGGCGGCATTGAAAAATTCAAATAAGGATTTTGTTGGCGGAGAGGACAATGAAATTCACGTTGCAATCGACCGCGCTCGTACAGAGATGAAAATACACAGTGCTGAAATTCCTAAGCTCAGAGATCTAGCATTCTACGATACGTTTTTAGGAGATATTTATCTGGCTACTGATCGTATGCAAAATGTCAGACAAGCCTTAAAAAACTAGAATAAACTCACCTGAACCACGTCACTTGTTAAATGGCGTGGTTCATTTCTTAATTTAGTGCTTTCATATACTTCAATTTACAACAATGAAATTTTATGCTTAGCCCCCCAAAAAGTTAAACTCTAAAAGATAAAATAGAATGTGGTCATTCGACCGCAACTCTTATTCTGGGTAACCCGTTATATCCCTAATCTTGCTGTAGAAAGGCTGTAGCTTCTTGTAAATATTGAGATAGATCTCCCGATAAAGCCTTTGGTACATCACATAATGTTCCCTATTAGGTTCAAAACGATCGCCTTCATGGACCATAACTTTGATCGCGGTATCAAAGTCAGCATAGAGCCCTAGTCCGACAGCCGCATCGATAGCTGCACCGAGTCCAGAGGTCTCTATGGTATGGGCTCGCACTGTGGGTAAACCAAAAATATCGGCAGCGATCTGCATGGCAGCATCACTCTGCGCTCCGCCGCCAGACACTCTTAACTCCTTAACTTTAGAACCTGTTTTTTTCTCTATCGCTTCCAACCCCTCTTTGAGACCAAAAGCCAATCCTTCGAGGATCGCACGATAAAGGTGTGCTCGGGTATGCAAGTCACCAAAACCTATCACGGCGCCTTTAGCTTCAGGGCCAGGTTGCTTTACTCCAGGGCCCCAATAAGGTTGCAACATGAGTCCCATGGATCCCGGCGGCACACTGTTCACTAATTCATCGAACAGGGCTTCAGCTTCGATCCCAGCCTCCTCTGCTTTCGCCTGCTCTGTATGGGCAAACTGCTCCTTAAACCAGCTCACCATCCAGAAACCACGATAAAGCATTACTTCACTGCAAAAAGCACCAGTGATCGCCGATGGATAAGCGGGCAGAAATCGCACCGCTTCGGTGTAGCGTTTCATGGTGACATTAATCGTGGCTGTGGTACCGAAACTTAAGCAGCCCACATCGGCACTCTGGCCACCGGATCCCAGCACTTCACACGCTTTATCTGCCGCTGCGGCGATAACGGTTAACCCTTGGGGGATCCCGGTTTGCTCACTGGCCAACTTGGTGATCTCGCCGATCTTATCACCAGGCTTCACCAGAGATAGCAGTTGATCCGGTCTGACATTCAACGCTCGCCATTTCCAATCCCATTTTGGCGCCCATCTGTGTTTCTTATAATCGAAGGGTAGATATCCCACCTGAGATCCTGTCGAATCCGCCCACTCACCAGTCAAGCGGTGATGAAAGAAACCCGATAAAAAAGCAAATTTATAAGTTTGCTCCCACAGATCCCGCCTCTCGATATAGAGCCAGTTTGGTTGAGCACGACTCCTAAAGTTAGCAATGGTTTCACTTAAGCCCAGTAGATTAAACAGCGGATCCCAAATCCCCCCTAAACGTGGCAAGGGTTCTGCTCTGCGTTGATCTAGCCAGAGGATCGCCGGATGCAGCGGCGCACCTTGCTTATCCAAAGGTAACATGGTGCCGCGCTGTGTGGTCACCGACATCCCCTTAATCCTCTTTTTATCTATTCCCTGCAACCAAAGAGCCTGACAAGCATCACACACATTTTGCCAGTAATAATCACCGCTCTGTTCACACCAGCCGGATTGAGGTGATTCATAGGGGATCAATTTTAACTGGGATTTAGCGATCAATTGCCCGTTGAGATCAAAGACCAAAGCACGGACACTTTGGGTGCCGTTATCGATCGTTAAGATCCAATCAGCTTTAACTTCAGATGCCTGACCACTCTGTTCTCTATCCCTGCTAGTATTTATCACAGTCGATCACCATCTGTTTGCCTACTCGGCAGTTGATAGCTTTGATTAAATATCAGCTCAAACCTGTCCCACTCCTTATCAGCCTTGGTATTCGGCCAACTCAGATATCGGCAGCAAAGTGACAAAATAGCCTGACGATAACGGGTAATATCACTACCCAACAAAAGGGCTAAACGAGTACGTCGCAGCAAAAGATCGTCCAGATGCACCACACTCTCGTTTGCAATTGACCATTCAAGTTCTCGCCACTGACAACGGCTAATTCCTATCATGTCGTCGTTATCCATCGCAGCAATTTGAGGCGCAAAATGCCCAAAATAGCCTGTCAGATGCTTATCTGCATAACCTTGAGTCACTTGACTAAATGGCGCTTTTTTCAAGTCTGTGAACAACTCAGGTAACTGCTCACTTACTTTATCAAGCGTCTCTTTTGCCATCAAGTGATAGCTAGTTAGCTTACCGCCAGTGACCGAGATTAATCCCGGTCTAGACCAGATAATATGCTCACGGGATTCTTTCGAAGGAGCTTTATCCTTAAATTCGCTGAAGATAGGCCTTATGCCACTCCAACAGCTGACCACATCAGCCTCCTCTATCTCTTGCTTTGGGAAATAGTGCTGAGCCAATCCCAGTAGATAATCCACCTCCTCTTGAGCGATCCCAGGTTCGCGATCCAGATCCCCTTGATGATCTAAATCTGTGGTGCCGATAACACTACAACCCTGCCACGGATAAATATACACAGGACGGCCATCTTGAGGATGATAAAAAGTGATACAAGCAGAGACTGGCAGACGCTCAAAGGGCAGCACGAGATGACTGCCTCTTAATGGTCTTAATCCACCTTGATCTAATGGGTGCAATTCCGCCGCCCAACAACCCGTGGCATTGATAACGCATTTAGCCATTAACCTATGGCTGCTTTCATCTAAGCCCCGACCACTTAGGTCACTTGCATTTAAACTAAGCTCAATCCCACGGATCCGATCCCCCTCCTCTATAAACCCAGTCACCTTGGCATAATTGAGCGCCTGCCCTCCAGCTAATACGCCATCCTGCAGGGATCGCAGTACTAGACGCGCATCGTCGGTCACCCCATCGGCAAACAAGCTTACTCCAGCGATCCCATCGAACGAGAGTTCAGATAACCAAGAGCGGGCCCTATCCATACTTAAAGGCTTATGGTGCTTGCTGCCAGCCAGCTTATCGTAAACAGATAATACCCGATGAAAAATAGCGGCAGAGGGAAAATCGCCCTGTTTGTGCAGCATCAAGTAGGGCATCAAATCAACCAATCCCGGTAGCTCTGTTAGCATAGACTCGCGCTCTCTGGCGGCATCTCGGGTCATTTTCCATTGACCACTAGCGAGGTAACGCAGGCCTCCGTGTACCATTTTAGAGGAGCGACTCGAGGTGCCCCAGGCAAAATCTTGCTGTTCGACCAATAGCACTTTAGCCCCTTGGCTGGCCGCAAGATGAAAGATCCCAGCCCCCGTGATCCCGCCGCCGACGATGATAAGATCGTATTCACCGGCTTGATCCTCTGCAATTACCCCCCTTGCCTCTTTTGCGACCTGACTAAGCGTCTTCATTGATCCTGTTTCGCTTGATTTTGGATCGCTTTAGTTGGGATAGCTTTAAATAACTTACCGGGGTTTAACTGGCCTTCGGGATCGAAGGATCTGAAATAACTTTGCAAAGAATCGACCACACGCTCACCTTTCTCTTCAACTAGATAAGCTGCATGATCACTCCCTACCCCGTGTTGATGACTGATGGTGCCATTGCTCTGAACGATCAATCTTGATGTGGTTGACTTTAACTTTTGCCAGCGGGTATGCGTTTCTTCATAACTGTCAGATACAGGAAACAGATAAGTGGTATAAATGCTGGCTCCATCGCTATAAAGGTGTGACAGATGGGAGAACACGTGCACCTTGCTCTTAGAATCGTCAGCAGTGCCACACTCGGTTAATCCTTCCCTGAGGCTTTGCTCTATCTTCTGGGTCAACGGCGCGATATTGGACCAGTTAGTGGCGGTCTCTAATGTGTCAATGGCATAACCCATCTGCCACAACGTCTCTCTGAGGTAGGGGAAAGCAAAACGCTTATGGGCCCATTTCTTGCCTAAGCTCCGGCCAGTGTTGACGCCCTTAAATTGGGAAATCACCGCTTTCAAACGCTTATAACTCTGCTTATTAGCCTGTTTATCCCCTGTTATCCCGTAGACCAACATGCATTTATCATCCCCCACGCCTTTAAGGGCAAGCAACTTAGCCAGCCAATGGCGTTGAGTCTGGGTCGCCGACAAGTAGAGCTGAGTGCTGGTCTCGATACTATTGCTGACTCTAAGCATTGAAAGTGGCAACCCCTGTTGAATAGCCTCTCTAGCGCAGGCTATTCCCTGCTGCCAGTTAGGCATAAAGGCCACTCCAAAAAACTCCTCTTGGGGCAAACGGCTTACTCTAACTTTCACCTCGGTTAAGATGCCTAAATGCCCCTCAGATCCCAGCACCAGTTGACGCCAATCTGGCCCCGCCGATGAAGCCGGTAGCGTCGGAATAGAGACTTTGCCCTCAAACGTCTCTATCTCCCCTCCTGCAAACAGGTTTTCAATACGTCCATAACCTAAAGATTGTTGACCACTGGAGCGAGTTACCACCCAACCACCTAATGTAGATAGTTCAAATGATTGGGGAAAATGCCCTAAAGTATAGCCTTGTGCCTGCAGCTGGGCTTCCAAAAATGGCCCCTTAACGCCTGCACCGAACGTGGCGATCTGATCAACCCGATCCAGATCAATCAAACGATTCATCTTACTCATTGAGATGGTTAACACTGGTTTATCGCAGGCACATGGGGTGATGTGTCCCACCACAGAAGTGCCGCCGCCGTAGGGGATCAACTGCCAGCCTTTCGCTTTGGCTTCTGCCATCAAAATGCGGATATCTTCACTGCTCCTCGGAAAGGCCACAGCATCGGGAAAGAGATTAAACTCACCACTCTTCATGGCTAACCAGTCCGGTAGACTCTGGCCACGGGCATGGCGCAATCGCACCTCAGCATCTCGGGTGTAAAGCTCGCTCTCATCGAGTCTAGACTCTGGCACCTTGGCCAGCACCTCATCTAGCGTCGCAACAGGCAAAGGCTTAGCAGGGCCTAAGGTCTGGGTGATAAAAGTGGCACCATCGGGGGTGAGCGCCAGGCTTTTCTCCCTGTCTCCCCACCCATTCCATTGACGATTATCCTGAAGTGACTTGCCCATAGTGATTGACCGATTTGCATACAGATGGATTTATCTTACAATGTTGCAACAATTTGTCAGTGACATATATGGACAAGATGAACAGTAGGTGAGCGATGAATAAACAGCAGGTATCAATAATTAAAGGGCAAAAAAAACCCTCTTTAGGTATGACCTCAATACCACCAGTGCAGCAATTTTTGCAGGCGGCCAGACACTGTAAGCTTGATATTTTAAGCGCCCTTGAGCAGGCGGGAATCGAGTTAACCTCCCTCTATCGCACCGATGCCCGCATAAGTGGTGAGCAGTTCCAGCAACTGCTCGTTTATCTGATTGAACATTGCCAGCACCCGTTATTTGGCCTCTATAGCGCCCGTTTTATTCAACCGGATCGTTTCTATATTTTGGGTCAGATAGGACTCAACTCAAACAATGTTTCTCAGGCTATCATGCAGGCTATGCCGCTGGAACAACTTGTCGGTGACATGGGGATCACAGAGTTAAGAGAACATCCCCATGGGCTAAAAATGGTATGGCACTGCCAATACAGCCACCCATTAGTCATCCCACATCTCATCGACAATGTCCTGGCGTCTTGGGTCAATTATGCTCGTTTCCTGTTAGAGGACAGCCAAGCCTCTCCCATTGAAATTAAGCTGCAGCGATCTCTGCCTACCCCAAGTGAAGTTAAACAGTACCAAACACTCTTTGCCTGCCCTGTACTGTTTGAGCAGAATGAGAACGCCATACTTATCAGTAAAAACTTACTAATGCGCCCCCTTCCCAGCGGAGACAAGCACCGCTTGCCGCTATTGATGGCCAGTGCAAAACAGAGACTAGACCATATTGATAAAGCAGATCAGTTACAACTCGCTGTAGCAAGGGTCATTCGCCAGTTGTTACCACAAGGAAAAATTAACCGAGAACAGATCGCCGAGCAGCTTCATCTAACAGGACGAACTCTGCAACGTAAGTTACTAAAGCAGGGCATAAGCTATCAAACATTGGTGGATAATATTCGCCATGAGATGGCGGATTATTGGCTCACCTGCAGCGAACTGTCAGCAGCTGAAATTGCATTGGAACTCGGCTATAGCGATGTCAGCGTCTTTTTTCGGGCCTATAAACTCTGGACCGGACACACGCCGAGGCTAAAACGAGAAATACTCAAGTCGTAAAATTGCTCTCCAATATGCGTGATCGACACTGTATATTTGATCCGTAAGATCTGTCATAACTAGGCTAAATATAAGTTTGCCTAGATCAAGGAATGAGAGATGAAACGGTTCTTTTTTATATTGTTAATTATTAGTCTTAATGGCTGCCAAGGTGAAGTAACGAATCAGGCTCTAGGAACCTTAGAGCGAGACAGGGTCTTACTGAGAGCTACCGCCAGTGAAATTATTATCGCGCTTCCTCAAAAGGAGGGAAATAGAGTTGAACAAGGCGATCTTTTAGTTCAATTCGACACTCGCAAGCAACTCGCTAGAGTCGCTTTCGCTAAGGCTGAAGTTAACAAGGCCCAAGCCTACTTGCTAAGGCTCACCAACGGCGAGAGACCGGAAGATATCGCCAGTGCACAAGCCAATGTAGCCCGCACTCAAGCCACGCTTATTGAAGCAAACCAAAGCTATAAACGCAGTTCTAGTCTGCTTAAACAAAAACTCACTAGCCAAGCTACCCAAGACACAGCTAAAGCCAACAAAGATAAAGCTCAAGCTGAACTCGTGGTCGCCAAAGAGAACCTGAGTAAACTCATTGCCGGCGTACGCGTTGAGGATATCAATCAAGCAAAAGCCGCTCTGGATGCCAGCATAGCTAACCTGTCTTTAGAGGAGCAAACCTTAGATGATTTGAGCGTCATTGCCACACGCAGCGGTCGGCTGGACAGCCTGCCTTTTAATCTGGGGGAACGTGTACCGGCGAGTGCCGTGATCGTAGCTATCCAAGCCGATAATGCTCCCTACGCTCGAGTCTATATCCCCGAGCCCTATATGGCTAAGCTCACCATAGGTCAACAGATGCAGGTACGAGTCGATGGGATCGAAACCGAGTTTACTGGCACCCTACGTCGTCTCAGTAAAGAGCCTGCGTTCACGCCCTATTACGCACTCAATCAGCAGGACAGATCCCGTCTGGTCTTCCTTGCTGAAATCGATCTCGGCAGTGATGCCGACAACTTACCCACAGGGATCCCCTCGCAAGTGGATCTTCCCCGATGAGAAGTTCCGATCAACGTGATGATTTAGCTATCGATGCTAAAGGGATCACTAAAAAATTTGGCCAACTGGCTGCAGTTTCAAACATGAATCTGCAAGTGCCTAAAGGCCATATCTATGGTTTTCTTGGCCCTAACGGCTGCGGAAAGTCCACCAGCATTCGGATGCTAACCGGACTGCTCACCCCCAGTGCAGGCACAATTGAAGTATTGGGCATGTCGATCCCCAAGCAGGCCGAAGCGCTCAGGTTACGGATCGGCTATATGACGCAAAAATTTTCCCTCTATGACGATCTTACCGTTAAGGAGAACCTAGAGTTTATCGCCCAGATCTACTGCCTCAGTCCCAATGATAGCCGCAAAAAAATTGATCAATTACTCAGTACTTATAATCTGATCAAACAGCAAAAGCAGTTTGCTGGCACCTTAAGTGGTGGCCAGAAACAGCGACTATCACTTGCTTGTGCTTGTCTTAACGATCCTGAACTTTTATTTCTTGATGAGCCCACCTCAGCGGTAGATCCTCAGAATCGTCGCGATTTTTGGGAACAGTTATTTGATCTCTCTGAAACTGGCACCAGCATCTTAGTCACTACCCACTACATGGATGAAGCCGAACGCTGTCATGCTCTCGCCATTATGGAACAAGGATTTATTCGCGCCAATGGCAGTCCCAACGAACTAATGCAACAGATGGGGGCAAATGTACTCGAGGTCGGTCACTCAAATTTAAGGCAGCTCAAGAACACGCTTATGGCCTTTAAGGAGATCAAATCTGCCGCCCAGCTGGGATCTTGCTTACGGGTCTTAGTTGATGACAAGATTCTTGATCCCGATGCTTGGTTAAGACAGGCGCTGCCTGAGCTTAAACAAGCAGAGATAAGACTCACCCCACCTAATCTCGAAGATGTGTTTGTCACCGTCACAGGCCAGCAGAGTGCCGAGCCGTCAGCTCCTGAACTGGAGGGATCATGATATGTCGGTTATAAACAGCTTACGTCGTATCAAAGCGATCACCGTCAAAGCCATTACAGTCAAGGAAAGCCGGCAGCTTAAACGGAAGCGAATTACCTTTGGTATGAATGAGGTGATGATCCCGCTTGGATCAGAGGGGTTCATATGTCGATTATAAACAGTTTACGCAGAATCAAGGCGATCACCGTCAAAGAGATTAGACAATTGAAGCGAGACAAGATCACCTTCGGCATGGTGGTTATGATCCCCTTGATCCAACTGCTGCTATTTGGTTACGCCATCAATACCGATGTGCGCAACATACCTGTAGCCATTGTCGATCAAAGTGATTCAGCCGCAGGTCGCTGGATTGTAGAAGCGATCAAGGTGACTCAAGTGGTGTCGGTCGAGGCCTATTATAAAACCAGTACCGAAGCGATTGCCGCGATCACCCGAGGCGAAATACGGGCTGCACTTATTCTGCCGCCCAACCTTACTGAAAAACTGGCCAATGATGAAACCTTAGGCCAGTGGATCGTCGACGGATCTGACACCATGATAGCTGGCGCCATGATGCAGTTACGTAATATGCCACTGGATCAGATCACAGGCATAGACACTCAAAGACCATCCCGCTTCGAGGTCGCCCTTTTCTATAATCCGGAGCAGCGATCTGCGGTCAATATTGTACCAGGACTTATTGCGGTCATCTTGACCATGACCATGATCATGTTCACTTCGGCCGCCATCGTCCGCGAACGAGAAAAGGGTAATTTGGAGCTGTTGATCACCACGCCAATCAAGCCATTGGAGTTAATGCTTGGCAAAATTTTACCCTACATTATTGTCGGTTTGATTCAGATGACGATCATTTTAGGATTAGGCCATTATATATTCGATGTCCCTATCAATGGCGATATCACACAGCTTCTGCTGGGCACCTTACTCTTTATCGCCGCAAGCTTAACCTTAGGTTTAATCATCTCGACCATAGCCCGTACTCAGCTACAGGCGATGCAGATGACCATCTTTATCATCTTGCCAACCATCTTACTGTCAGGCTTTATGTTCCCCTTCGAAGCGATGCCTAAACCTGCTCAATGGATCGCTGAAATCTTACCTGCCACTCACTTTATGCGCATCATACGCGCTGTGGTACTCAGGGGGGGAGAGGTAAGCGATATGCCATTCGATGCACTTTGGCTTATCGGCTTTACGATTATCGGCATTATTATCGCTTCGATGCGATTTAATAAACGCCTGGATTAATACCAATCAGTATAAGAAAGTGATCTACTCAGTGCGGCTTTTGGCAAACTTATTCAAGGCGAATGGATGACGCAATGGTTATTCCCTTGTGAGTTCATTCAACGAAGAAGTAGGTAGCCAAAAACACACCCAAAGGGCGAGTTTTAGCGGTTCTGATGCTGTGTTAACGAGCTTAACCGTAGAATAACTATGCTTCTCACTCGTTGCCTTACCTCAGAAGCGCTAAACTCTCGCTGAGCGATCACATCTTTATACTGATCGGTATAATACCAATAAAAAAGCGCCTTTCGGCGCTTTTTCTTCTATTGATGCTTGTTAACTTAAGGTTAGTTAAACTTTCGCCTTCTCTTTCTCATCATCTGCGCGCTTTTCAGCAAAGTACTCACGAGTCAGGGTAAACACCACAGGACTCAATAGAACCAGTGCGATCAAGTTAGGCAACGCCATCATGGCATTGAGAGTATCGGCCAGCAGCCAGATGAAATCCAGTGAGCTTATCGCCCCCAGAGGTACGGCCAAAATCCATAACACTCTAAAAGGTTTCACCGCTTTAATACCCAGTAGATACTGGACACATTTTTCACTGTATACACTCCAACCTAAAATGGTAGTGAAAGCAAACACAGACAGAGCAATAGCTACAATATAGTTACCCATTGGCAAGGCTGTTGAGAATGCGAGTGAAGTCAAGGACGCACCGTTTTCACCTGAAGTCCATGCACCCGAAACAATAATCGCCAGACCTGTGATACTACACACAATCAAGGTATCGATAAATGTCCCCAGCATAGCCACTAATCCTTGACCTACTGGACTGTTAGTCTGCGCCGAAGCATGGGCAATTGGAGCACTACCAAGGCCCGCCTCATTGGAGAACACACCGCGCGCGACACCAAAGCGAATGGCAGCCCACACCGCAGCACCGGCAAAACCACCTTGAGCAGCGACGGGATTGAAAGCACTGTGAACGATAAGCACAATCGCATCAGGAATTTCTGCAGCGTTCACCACTAATACAGCTAGACCCGCAGTGATATAAAACAGAGTCATCAAGGGAACCAGCTTACCTGCTACGTCAGCAATACGCTTAATTCCGCCCATCAACACGGCACCCACCAGTACCATCAATACTAGGCCTGTCACCCACGTTGGCACACCAAAGTTACTGCTTAAGGCATCAGCAACTGAATTCGACTGAACCGTGTTACCAATTCCAAAACCAGCAAATGAGCCAAACAGCGCAAATGCAGTACCTAACCAGGTCCACTTACTGCTCAAACCGTTTTTAATGTAATACATGGGACCACCGATGTGGTTTCCATTGGCATCAACTTCACGATATTTAACCGCCAGAACAGCCTCGGCAAACTTAGTCGCCATGCCGACTAATGCGGTACACCACATCCAAAAAAGCGCACCTGGTCCACCAATAAAGATCGCAGTAGCCACACCGGCAATGTTACCAGTACCGATAGTGGCCGATAACGAGGTCATCAATGCATTAAAGGGACTTATCTCTCCCTCTACTTTCTTATCTTTATCTGGGATACGACCAGACCAAAGTAGTTTAAAGCCTGTACCAAGCTTTAAAATCGGCATAAGTTTCAACCCTATAGAGAGAAACAAACCCACACCTAAAATCATGACAAGCATAGGAGTACCCCATACAAAGCCATTGATCATACTGACAAACTCAGTAATTCCTTCCATTCAAACCTCGTCGATGCTTATCATTATTATTTTATTAATTCCGTGAGCTAGCGCTGGAATTTATTATTTAATATTCAGAGTACAACGAAAAGAGCACAAAATGAAAGGAGGATCTTGATGACAAAAATATTAACTAAAGACCTATGTTCAAGCCCAGCCTCTTAAACTTGGTAGAGTTCAAGAGGCTGGGCTTGTCAATATTGCAGAAGCTATATTTTGAGCTTACTTACAGAATCCTATACGTTATCTGCAAGGTCACATTATTGTTGGAATGGGTATTTCTAATGAGAGTGTCCCTGTGAAACATTAATCAGCATTACACCACCAGCGACCAGTAACATACCAATCCAAGCCGTTGCGTCCAGATGCTGACGATAGAGCAGCGCCGACAGCAAGGTAACTGTCACGATAGCGAGTCCAGCCCACAGGGCATGCACAACACCAACGGGCATGCCTTTCATTGCCTGACCTAGAAAAATAAATGCCGTTAAATGACCCAAGATAACTAACGCTGCCGGAAGTGGTCGAGTGAATCCATCGGTAGCTTTGAGTGCCACATGAGATAAAGCTTCAGCTACAACGCCTAACATTAGGAAAATCCAACTCATGATATACACCTTAAAAGTAAAAAAAAGCAGCAGGTCAGCCCACTGTATTGGTTATCGCTATTATATTTTATTTATTGCAGATGATAATTGCGCTAATAAGCAAATGACTTTTACTCATTGGTAATAATCTATGCCCAAGCGACTTTGACACTATGAGATATATACCCAAGCTACCTCAAGATGCTCGTTTCAGAGCTCCCGTAGGATAGCTGAACAAGGCAGTGATTGAGGATAATGGTTATTCCCTTGTCGATATCACTAACGCAGTGCAGGGATCCTACGGGAACTCCCGTAGGGCACGGCGAGAAGCAACATTTTTCTGTGTTATGAAATATTGAATTAGAATAACTAGTCCTACTATTTCATGCCTTGAACTCTGTCACTTCTCGACATGCTGAATCCTGCATCTTGAAGTTGTTTGGGTATAGAATTCAGTGGTCATTTCCTGGTCGTCTGGGTATTTTTACGCAGTTGAAAACAAAAAAGGTGTCTCCAAAAATGGGGACACCTTTTCTTTTAAACATCTTCTCTAACTGGCGATTATTTTACTATTTCGCCAGATGCTTAGCGTGAAAACGCAGATGGTTTTCGATAAAGCTAGAGATAAAATAGTAACTATGATCGTAGCCTTCACGAATATTGAGCTCTAACGGATAACCACTCACACCCGCTGCTGCTTCCAACATTTCAGGCTTGAGTTGTTCAACAAGAAAGTTATCCCCATCGCCTTGATCGACTAAAGCGGGAACCAGATTTTTCGCTTGGCGCATTAAAACGCTAGCATCATATTCAGACCATGTTGCCATATCACGGCCTAAATAAGCCGTAAATGCCTTCTTGCCCCAAGGACTGTTGATCGGATTACTAATGGGACTAAATGCCGAAACAGACTGATATGCATCGCTATTTCTAAGCGCAATAACAAGCGCGCCATGGCCACCCATTGAGTGTCCCGCAATCGAGCGTTTATCACTGACTGGAAACATTGACTCAATCAGTTTTGGTAACTCATCAACCACATAATCATACATATGATAATGACGATTCCAGGGAGCTTGAGTAGCATTGACATAAAAGCCAGCCCCTTGACCCAGATCATAGCCTTCATCATCCGCCACATCAGCGCCTCTCGGGCTAGTGTCCGGTGCAACAATAGCGATGCCAAGCTCAGCAGCCATGCGCAGTGCGCCCGCTTTTTGCATAAAGTTTTCATCGCTACAGGTTAATCCTGAAAGCCAATACAAGACAGGCACTTTCTCACCACTTGACGCCTGTGGTGGCAAGTAGATAGCGAATCGCATCTCGCAATTTAAGGCATTGGAGTGATGGCTATACTGCTTATGCCAACCACCAAAACTCTTATTTACACTGATATTATCAATTGTCATGCTGATTTCCTAAATCGCACTGGCCTAGTCTGCAATAACCTAGAGTAAACCAGCGCTACAGGATGAATGATTCCGACTAATCTGGGTTAGAGATCATTACTTATCGAAATGGATAACGGTACGTATGCTCTTACCTTCATGCATAAGATCAAACGCTTCGTTTACTTGCTCAAGACTCATAGTATGAGTGATGAAATCACTTAACTTGAACTCACCAGCAAGGTAACGCTCAACATATTCAGGTAGCTCAGAACGACCTTTTACACCGCCGAAAGCACTGCCTCTCCATACACGACCAGTCACTAACTGGAATGGACGAGTAGAGATCTCTTGACCTGCACCGGCAACACCGATAACCACTGACTCGCCCCAACCTTTGTGACAACACTCTAATGCAGAGCGCATCACGTGAACGTTACCGATACACTCGAATGAATAATCAACACCACCATCGGTCAACTCAACAATTACGTCTTGAATTGGCTTGTCGTAATCTTTAGGGTTGATGCAATCAGTCGCACCCAGTTTACGGGCTAATTCGAACTTACTTTCGTTAATATCGATAACGATGATACGGCTTGCTTTAGCCATAGTTGCGCCAATAACAGCGGATAGGCCGATACCACCCATGCCGAAGATAGCAACCGTAGCACCCTCTTCAACTTTAGCCGTGTTCATCACAGCGCCCATACCAGTAGTAACACCACAACCAAGTAGACATACTTCTTCAAGTGGCGCTTCAGGGTTTACCTTAGCCAATGATATTTCTGGTAATACTGTGTACTCAGAGAAAGTAGAAGTACCCATGTAGTGGTAGATGATTTTGCCATCTTTAGAGAAACGGCTAGTACCGTCAGGCATTAAACCTTTACCTTGAGTTTCACGTATCTTCTGACAAAGGTTAGTCTTACCAGATTTACAGAATTTACACTCGCCACACTCAGGTGTGTAAAGTGGAATAACATGGTCGCCGACCTGAACGCTAGTTACGCCTTCACCGATAGACTCTACAATTCCGCCACCTTCATGGCCTAAGATACAAGGGAAGATACCTTCTGGATCATCGCCAGAAAGCGTGAAAGCATCGGTATGACAAACACCGGTTGCTACCATCTTGATACGTACTTCACCTTTTTGCGGTGGCATAACATCTACGATTTCCATAGATAATGGCTCACCTACAGCCCAAGCGACTGCTGCTTTTGATTTAATTGTTTGTGCTGTCATTGTTATATCCTAAATGTATAAAATTAAACGCGGTCTTACTTTCTTGCCGCAGTAACTATGCTAAGCATTATATCTAAGCTTAAAAAATTGATAATCCCACATTATTGCAAATGACTTTTACCATATGGTAATAATCACTATCTCAACTGACTATCTTTTCCTGCTCGTCGATTAACACCACTAAACTTTTTTAACTGCTTATCTGATTCCTGCTGGCAACTCACACAGAGTCGAACACCGATTACGGCTTTTCTGCGGGCCTCAGGGATCAAACTGTCGCACTCTTCACAATGGAGTAAGCTTTGACCAACCGGTAGTCGACTTCTGGCCTGAGCAACACCATCGTCAACACTATTATCGATTTGATCTTGTACCGCACCATCTCTAGACCAACCACCAGCCATCTCAACCTCCGCTAACCATTAATCATTAACCAATCGATATTTATTCCGTACTAGTCCTAGACCAAGCACCAGCCATCTCAACCTCCGCTAACCATAATAATTAACCAACGACGTTTATTCAGTACTACTCCCAAGCTAGCGAGAAGGCAATACATCCATCTACTGATCCATCAGTGTAAAACGCTGAACAATGAGTCGCTAGATCTCAGTAATAAGCGTCACTCTCACAATGTTCTTGTCACTGTCATTGCCACTGCCGATCCGATAACAAACATTATATTCTCTTCAGTAGAGATGATAATCCATGATAATTGCAAATTACTTTTACTCTGAGGTAATAATAAAAAGACGGTGCAGCAGCTGTGCTTCCACAAGAAGAGATACGGACAGAGGGGGATAAATCACTTTCTACTTAACATAAAAAAAGCGCCGGAGCGCTTGTTCTACTAAATATTCAAATCAACAGATTCTGGTAGTACACCAAGAGTGTTGACGATATTCATTGGTATTACGCACTCTTTTTAGATTGCGCAGCAATATGAGTAGCAATCGCATCCATCAACGCAGGCGACAAACAGTCATAAGGTGCAAGACCTAAGTCTTTAAGCGTCTGACGAACATCGCCCATGGACTCAGGTGCAGCACCAGCTTCGATGATAGAGGAGACAAATGCCGCAAACTCAGGCTGTGACCAACCTTGTGCTGAAGATAACTCAGTATGAACAAAGTCCAATCCATAAAACGGGTGTTCTGAGTTTTCAATACGACCGTACATATGAGCTCCACACTCTTTACATGCATGACGTTGAATAGCGGCTAATTCATCGATAATAACCAATTTATCAGCATTTTTTATGACAGCTACATTGTCACGTGACACAACGGCAATTTGGGCAAACAAGGCGCCTTCAGGCTTCCAACATTTACTGCAACCACAAACGTGATTGTGGGCAGTCTGACTGCTAATTGAAACTTCGACAGGGTTATGCTCGCATTTACACGTTAAAGTGCCACCGGTAAATCCTTCAAGACTCGCTACGATACCGTTATCAACTTGGGGATGAATTAAAACTTTCATAATGATGCTCCATGGATTCTCATTAAGACTCATCCCTTTGAGGTTAGCCTTAATGATCCAATAAATGACTTGCTTAATAAGGGACAATGACTTGGGTAGTAACTTTGCTAGGTTTGGTAAAAAGCTAAGTACCAAGTCATGGTTTTGAGAAATAACGCCTACGTCATTCCGATGAGCAGGATTATATTCTTCATTCAAATAATGATAATCCTACGTTTTTGAAAATATCTTTTTCTATTTCGTAATAATACTTTTTACATAAAAAACATCATTAGCCTTTTAATACAAAATGTTACGTCAACTCGCATGTAAAATACAAAAATTGCATTTATCGCGTATTTGGTGATAATCAAAAACATATAAATAGATACATGCTAGGTGAACACTATGTTTAATTGGGAAGGCGTTAGCGAATTTGTCGCCGTTGCGGAAGCTGAGAGTTTTACTAAGGCTGCACAACGCCTTGGCATATCGACCGCACAAGTCAGCAGACAGGTCAGTGCATTAGAAGCTCGTCTAGCCACTAAGTTATTTCACCGCACCACACGAAGAGTGTCCACCACCGAGGTAGGTCGAATTTATCATCTACATTGCAGACAGGCATTAGACGGTTTAGATGAAGCAGAGCGTGCTATCACTAATCTGCAGAGTAGCCCAAGAGGCTCACTCAAGATAACCGCGCCCGTCACTTATGGGGAGATGAACATCGCACCTTTGGTCAATAGCTTTGTCGTTCTGTATCCCGAACTTGAGGTCAAGCTTAGCTTAACCAACCAAAAACTCGATCTTATCGATGAAGGTTACGACCTTGCTATCCGATTAGGCGAACTCGAAGACTCAAGCATGATGGCTAAACGACTGAGTTCACGAACCCAATTTGTATGCGCCTCACCAAATTACCTTGCAACTTTTGGTATTCCCCACTCACTGTCAGAGCTAGATCAGCACAACTGTCTGCTGGGAACCATGGACTATTGGCGATTTGAGGAAAACCGCAAAACCAAACATGTCAGAGTGAAAGGTAATTTGAGTTGCAACAGCGGCCATGCCCTTGTCGATGCTGCAATAAAAGGTATAGGGATCATTCAGCTGCCCGATTACTATGTTCAATCCTTTATCGATGATGGACAACTGATCCCGCTGCTTGAACAACATCGCTCACCGGAAGAGGGAATTTGGGCACTCTATCCACATAACAGGCATTTATCACCTAAAGTACGCATGCTATTGGATCACCTAAGCCAGGGGTTAGCAGCAGGCTGAATCTCTTATCTGAGTTTTAAAGTATTCAATTAGACTGGTATAACATCGACAGACAATATCAGCCTCGGATGCATAATCCGGTATTAATGCAGGACTATAAAGGACACTTTTAGTACCTGCATTATTTGCCGTCTGTAGGTCATATAGATAATCACCGATAAACAAAATATTAGCAGGCTCAAGTTGCCACTTTTGACAAATCAACTCAACACCTTCAGGGTGAGGTTTAGCCTTAGCATCAAAACGCGTTAATACCAGATCGATCTCTAACCCTAGATTAGCCAACGTAATCGCAGCCGCTGCAGGTATATTACGGGTCAGTATTGCCAGTGGAAGTTGTAATGCAGTAAACAACTCAATCAGCTGCTCCGCACCCGCGATCCAAGTTGCCTTATTTGAGCTTTCGAGCTCATAGCGTTCAACAATCTCTTTTGCTTGTGCTGCCAGCTTAGGGTCTGAAATCGATTCAATATACCCCAAAATATCAGCACCAGGCTTGATGCTAAGTTCAAGTCTCAACCCTTCAAAATCCGGATTGGAATCAGCGAGTGTGCCGTCTAAATCGAAAATAACACCTTGAATACGACTGAAATCAAAGTAGGAATTAACCGTAATGCTCAATGTTACTCATCCTTATTTAAATGGGTCTGGCTGATACGCTATCAAAGCTCGCTCATTAGCCATCACACAATTTACCAATCTGATGCACCCTATCAACATCATGAGAATAACCTCATTTAAATTATGATGATATATACATTTTTATCTACTTGTAATGATGGCAAGTGTTTAACTGTATTCTCTGATTCCTACTAAAAGTAACCCATTTACAATAGTGACTTACCAGTGCTAAGTTAACGTAAAATATTCAAACAGAAAAGAGCGTTATCGTGCTGCTAATCAATAAGTAGAAAGATTAAATTCAAATCATGAGTTCTGGTCTCTAATTGGATTCTATGAAAGCAAGAAGTGTAAGCCAGAATATTTTAATGCAAGGACTAATCGGGTAGCTGTAGGCACCTAACTTCCTGCCCCACATACCCTGCATGCGGCTCCTTATACGATAGCTAATAAATTATTTTAATACTCTTAATCAATGAAATATGAAATTCTTTACTGATTATCAATTATCTACTTGGTGATAAGGCCCATTTAGTGTGCCAATCCCCTATCCCACACTCTGATTATTACCTCCTGGTAAAAGTAATTTACCTTTTAGCCTAATTGTTCCAAATCTAACTCAAATTATAATAGCCGACATCAGATACCTCTCCGCACTCCCTGCAATATCTTAGGCGCCATGCTTGAGTTAGCTAAGGTTACCTAGAGGCGTATCACCCAATTTAAATGTTGCTCTCTGCTTATAATATTGAGGGCACTAAGGAAATATTATGTCTCGTGTTGTCATTGTTGGTGGTGGTGCTGCTGGCCTGGAACTTGCCAGTCTTTTAGGTCGTTCGGTAAACGCTCAAGATGAAATCATTTTAGTCGAAGGTGAAACCCATCATTATTGGAAACCTCGATTCCACGAAATTGCCGCGGGCACTTTTGATAACGATCTCGATACCCTTTGTTATTTCAGCCATGGAGCCAAAAATGGTTATCGCCATTATCAGGCCAGATTGACGGATATCAATCGTGAAGAGAAGCAATTAATCGTCTATAAACCCAACGGCGAAACTGACACTTTAGCCTATGACTATTTGGTTATTGCTGTAGGTGCTATCAGTAATGATTTCGCAACCAAAGGCGCACAGGAACACTGTCTGTTCCTAGATACCCCACAGCAAGCCAGAGACAGTTGGCAACAGATAAGTTCACTGCTCCGCTCTGGTGGTCAGCGCACCATCAACATAGTTGGCGCTGGTGCGACGGGTTTGGAACTGGCTGCGGAACTGGCTAAAGTAAGTGGTAACTTAGCTCGCAATCCACAGGCAGCACAACTCACCATCAACTTAATTGAGGCTGCTGACAGAGTCCTGCCTAATGGCCCATTAAAGATGTCTGAACAGGCACTATTGAGGCTGAAAAAGTTTAAGGTTAATGTCATGCTCAATACCCGTATTGCAAGTGTCGATCAACAGGGCATGACCACCAGTGAAGGACTTAATCTAGATGCCGATGTTCAATTTTGGGCGGCAGGTATCAAGGCTCCTGATTGGTTGAAAAATATAGGAGGCTTGGAGAGTAACAGTGCCAATCAGCTAATGGTGCAACAAACACTAGCCAGCACATTAGACTCACATATTTTTTCTCTGGGTGACTGTGCTGCAATTCCACAGGCCGATGGAAGCATGGTGCCACCAAAAGCTCAGGCTGCAAACCGTGCTGCGGTACACTTAGCCAAGAGTTTAAAGGGCTTGATGCAAGGCAAGGAGCTTACCCCCTTCGTCTATAAAGATGGGGGGATGGTAGTTGCGATAGGTCATGATTACGCCATCAGCACCATGATGAATGACAGGCTGATCTTAAAGGGACGGTTAGTGCGTCGCCTTTACGACACCATCTTCCGTCTACATCAGAAGACGGTTAGTGGTCTGTTTACTATGTCCCGTCTCATCATCGCTAAACGATTGAAGTGCATCTTCCAACCTAACTAGCTTAGTCACTAGATAGAGATGACTTCATTATCACCAAAAAGCCTGCATATTTAACAATATGCGGGCTTTTTCTATTTATTATCTATTAGGTTACAGTGACAAACCTAACTCATCCAACACCTTGTTCAGGTGCACCATGGCTTCATCTGTCGGTCCAGGATAGTCGCCTGCAATCGGCACGTTACCCAAATACCCCATATCTTTCACGCCTTCGGGGCTACAGAAGAAACAAGCCAGTATTAAGCGTCTTAGGCGTGAAAAAGCTTGGGTTGGTCGAGCAAACTCCTCGATAATATCCGCTTTGGTATAGGCAATATCATCAATTATTGTGCGTTGATTAGCCGAGCTAATATCAACAAACAGTCCATCAAAACGTTGTCGAGATTCATCATCTAACCATGTCAGCAGAGGTAGTATTGCAGCTCTATCCTCTTGCTGTCGCTCATAAGGGGCACTGACCCACTCATCGACCACATCTGGAACCTTCACTTCGCTCGCCGATGGAACATTGCCCTCTCTGGGCACCATAATATCAGACAGCACTGCGAGTAAGGTTAACTGTGCACTGATGAGGGTTCTCGGCCACGCCGATTTAGGTGCCAGTATGAGATCCGGATCTTTCCCATATCCTGTTGCATTGATAGGCGACAAATTCAGCTGCGGCCAATGCCCTTTGGTTGCTGCTATTTGCGTTTCAGCGACCGTACTTTTACTGCTGCAAGCGGTAAGAGCAGGAAATGCTGCACTGATCGACAGGGCACCTAGCCATTTGAGGGCATCTCGTCTGGTTAACGCACTTTGATAAGGTTTATTGCTACAATATTTACCTTTAGCTGAAGTCATCTTACAAGGCTCCTTGATTTAATTGCTGCGCTAGCCAAGTGGAGTTTCTCATTGCCAAAGTCATGATAGTTAAGGTGCAATTTTTATGAGGATTAGAGGCAAACACGCCGGCATCCATCACAAAGAGATTATTGCAATCCCACGTTTGTCCCCATTGGTTCGTCACTGACTCGGTGGGTGAATCCCCCATGCGAGTACTGCCCACTTCATGAATAATCTGGCCACCTGTAGCAATGACGTCTTCAGCTTTTGGCAGGGGGTTATCGAACTTGGCGCCCATGGTTTGTAAAATTTCACGGGCGGTTTTTAAACCGTGCCCCACCTGTTTAAGTTCATGCTGGGACCATTTCCAATGAAATTTGACCACAGGTATGCCCCATTTGTCCTTAACCTGTTCATCAATCTCCATGTAGCAGCTTTCATTGGGCAACATTTCACCCCGTAACGCTAAGCCAACATAGGTGCCATAAGCCTTTTTAGCGATATCTTTTAACGGTTGTCCATAACCATCTAACTCGCCGCTAACCCATGAGCTTGGGGCTCGAAAACCTGAAGCGATCTCAAAATGATAACCACGGGGAAAGTCTAACTCCTGTTTTGCCTGCATCTTGTGCCCCCACCAGGGAATAAACAGATGGTTGGCGGTATGGCCGTCTTCATTGTACCTAGGCCGCCCTGCTAATGCTGGAATGTTGGCCCCGTAACTCACTCCGGTTGAGTCCATAATATTTTTCCCCACATGACCACTCGAATTAGCTAAGCCTTGAGGATGATGTTCACTCTTAGAATTAAGCAAAATTCGGGCAGACTCGCAGGCACTCGCCGCAAGAATGATAACCTTGACATCGAGTTTATGTGCTTGTTTAGTGGTTTTATCGATATAGATAATGGCATTTACTGTACCTTTCTCATCAACATTCACCTGTTTAACCATGGCATCGGTTATTACGGTTAAACGTCCCGTCGCTTTAGCCATAGGGATTAATGATGTGGTAGTTTGAAACGCCGCGCCAATCGAGCACCCATGACCGCAAGGGGTTGCATAAAAACACGCTTGGCGATCATCTTTAGGGCGAGTGAGAACAGCGCGGTGCATCGGCGCAGTGGGTATGCCGAGTTTTTTGGCCGCTGCAGACACCAGTAATTCAGTCACCCTAGGCTTAGGCGGTGGCTGTAAAATGCCTTCCGAAGAGTCCGGCATATCATCTAAACCTGTGTTGGTACCGCAAATGCCGACAAGTGCCTCGGTTTTATCGTACCAAGGTGCTAAGTCTTGGTACTCAAATGGCCAATCAGCCCCTAAGCCATCACGACTGAAACCTTTAAAATCATGCTCACTAAAACGCAGAGAGTAACGCCCCCAATGATTCGTTCGTCCGCCTAACATTCTCGCGCGCCACCAAAGAAAATCACTGCCTTCAGCTTTGGTATAGGGCTCTCCAGGAACTTGCCACCCCCCCTCTACCGTTGCATCGTAAAAACCAAAATCTTTATCTGAATTACCCGTCCCCAATAAAGGGGCTTCAAAGTTAGTTTTAAACATAGGTGTTTCTGTTTTAGGGTCGTAATGTCGTCCCGCCTCTAACATCAACACCTTGCGGCCCGCTTTCGTCAAGGTGTATGCCGCCATTGCACCACCAGCACCGGAGCCCACCACGATTACATCATAATCTAGCGTATTCATAATCATAACGCCTTTAACTTGATGTTTTTAAACCAAACAGGATCGCTATGATCTTGCAACCCTATATGCCCTTTTGACGCTTGTGCAAAACCAACCCATGAGCTGAATTTACTGTTCGCGACCAATACATTCCATTTATCACTGCCTACCACCACGTCAGCGGTTTCCACGCCATTCTGCCAAACCGTTAATACACTGTCATGCAGACGAATATCGACTTTATTCCACTCTCCGGCAACGCGATGCGAGGCTGTGGGTGACGCCACGATGTCATACAGGGATCCCGATAGATGAGAATCAATTTTATTATCTGCATGCCGTTGGTTATCGATGATCTGTACTTCAATCCCGTGGGAGTATATTTGTGAACCTAGTTCATCCGCCAACACAAAAATACCACTATTGCCTGCGCTGGATATTTTCCACTCTAAGGTTAATTCAAAGTTTTGGTAAACTTGCTTAGTGAGGAGATCCCCCCCTCCTCCTTCAGATAGATAGATGCTGTTCTTATCGATTATCCATTTGGGGTTGATCCCATCTTGTTTAAAGTTACGCCATTGCGACATATCTTTACCGTTAAAAAGCAGTTGCCAACCATCCTCTTTCTCCTGCTTAGATAACTGATTGTCGGCCGCGAAACTTGCCATCGCCAATGTTGAGAACAACAATGCACAGATAAGCTTTTGCCATCGATTAATTAACCTTACGCCCTGCTTAGCCATTAATACTTCCTCACATATTTCAGTTTATTATTGTTTTTTATAAATGATTCTTATCACTATTTTTATAATTGATTTAATACGTTGTCTAAGTCTTGTTCTGCCTCTTTTTTCGCATATATAACACCAATCCAGCAAAAGCAAAAATAAGCACAAACGGAAATGCACTTAGGTTTGCCAGAGTCGATTGACCCGCGACCAATTCAGCGAGTTCAGGGCGAGTATTGGCAGCAATCGCTTGCTCTCGAGATTGGTCGATCCAATGGCCGATCACTGGATTCCACATGCTGACCGCAAACATACCCACGCCGCCAATAATCGACATTCCCAAGGCTCCAGATTGCGGTATGTTCTCTGCGACAAAACCTATCATGGTTGGCCAGAAATAGGTCACTCCTAATGCGAAAATCAACGCTGATACATAGACCATGCTTCCTGTTGCCGTGCTCATGGAGTAGATACCAACAGTGGTAACAATGGCGGAATATAACAGTACACCGGATGGGTTAAACCTGCGCACTAGGGGGCCGGCAAAAAAGCGCCCAACCGCCATCACTCCAGTCACCATTGCCATGATTAACATCGGCGATGTGCCAGAGGCACCAAGAATGCGCTCAATCCATTGTTGGGTACCTAACTCGCTGGTTGCAGTTAAGGTCATGCAAAATGCCATAAACAGGAACAGAGGCGAAAATAACCCCTTAATATTGTTCGCGGTGGAGGTATCGATATTATCTGTTTTAGGAAAAGGTTGGCTGATGATGAGGTAACCATAAATGAGCGTAGGGACTAACATAACAGCAATCTGTGCTTCCCAGCCAAAACTCATGTCCGTCATCGCTTTGGAGATAAGCGCCCCAACCACTATTCCACCGGGAAACCACACATGAAAACGGTTGAGCATAATGGTTTGCTTCTTATGATACATATCTGCAATCAATGGGTTACATCCTGCTTCCACCGCACCGTTAGCAAAACCGATGCAGAAACTGGAGAGAAGTAAAAGCCAAAACCCATCCGCCGACATGGTCAAGAGTAAGCCGATAATATGGCCGACAAAAGCGATGATGACCAGTTTTTTAGCGCCTAAAAAGTTATACAGCAAACCACCTAACATGGTTGCAACTGGGAAGCCCAAAAACGCCATCGCATTAATCCAACCCAGCTCGGTATTCGTTAACGCAAAGTCTTCGCTGAGCTGACCGAGTATTCCGGCGCGAATGGCAAACGTCATGGCGGTCACCGTGAGCGCTAAACAGCTCGCGATAAACAACCTATTTCTATTAATATCATCTGACATATATTTCCCTACAGTCCTAAAATACTGCGATTTAATGCTTCATCTACACCACTTGATGTGAAATCATCGAACGCATAGTCAGGTGTTCTTATTAAATGTTGTTCGATAAATGACGCGCCCTCTGCTGCGCCATCAGCGGGATGTTTTACGCAACATTCCCACTCAAGCACTGCCCAACCATCAAAGCCATACTGAGTTAACTTGCTAAAGATTTGTTTGAAATCGATTTGACCATCACCCAGAGATCTAAAACGTCCAGGGCGTTGCTGCCAATCTTGATAACCGCCATAAACACCGCTACGACCATTGGGCCTGAACTCCGCATCTTTGACATGAAAAGCCTTAATACGCTCATGGTAGATATCGATAAATGCGAGATAGTCGAGCTGCTGCAGCACAAAATGGCTGGGGTCGTAGAGAATGTTGGCTCTGGCATGATTTCCAGTAGCATCTAAAAATCGCTCAAACGTCACGCCATCGTGCAAGTCTTCTCCCGGATGAAGCTCGTAGCACAAATCCACCCCAGCATCTTCAAACTGGTTTAGCAGTGGTAACCATCTCTTCGCTAACTCCTTAAACCCATCCTCAACTAACCCTTGGGGTCGCTGTGGCCATGGATAAACCGTTTGCCATAACAGGGCTCCCGAAAATGAAGCATGGGCATTCAACCCCAAGGTTTGACTCACTTTAGCCGCCATCGACACTTGCTCAATGGCCCACTGTGTTCTTGCTGCTGGATTGTTCTTCACTTCATCGGGAGCAAAAGCATCAAACTGTTTATCATAAGCGGGATGCACTGCCACTAATTGGCCTTGTAGATGAGTGGACAACTCACTGATACACAAGCCCGAATCGGTAATAATCCCTTTAATTTCATCGCAGTAAGTCTTGCTTTTATAGGCGAGTGACAAATCAAATAAACGAGCGTCCCATGTTGGAAGCTGCACCGCCTTATATCCTAGATCGGCAGCCCATTGGCTGATGCTTGTTAAATTATTAAATGGCGCATCATCTTGGCAAAATTGAGCAAGGAAGATACCAGGACCTTTAATTTGAGACATAATTACCCCTCTCCTACATTGGTGTCGGTTCCGAGAGTAAATGCCTGCCACTTTGTATCAGAATCATTGGCTTTAACCACATTTTCGATAAAGGCCATACCACGAATCGCCTCTTCGATACCCGGCACATCAAACAAACGGTTATCACAAACTTGCCCAGCTTGTTTCGCCCTTATCTGCCTAACAAAATTGCTGTAGATATTCGCGAATGCCTCTAAGTAACCTTCTGGGTGGCCAGCGGGTGTTCGCATTGCTTGCCTAGCTGCAGGGCACATCTCACCCACGCCGCTACGGATCATCTGGCTTGCTTCAGTATTGGATTTCAACCATAAGGTATTAGGGTCTAACTGAGACCACTCAATACTTTTTCTGTCTCCATAGATTCTTAAGCTAAGGTTGTTTTCATCCCCAATGGCGATCTGGCTCGCCAGTAATACCCCTTTGGCACCGTTGGAAAATTTCAGTATTACAGTGCCGTCATCATCTAAGATTCGACCTGCAACCGTGGAAGTCAGATCGGCGCACAGTGCAGTAATGGTGATACCAGCCACATACTCAACTAAATTAGCAGCATGTACTCCTATGTCACCCATACAACAACTGATACCTGACTTGCTTGCATCTAAACGCCAACTCGCCTGTTTACTGACTTCATCTTCCTTTAATGCTAACCAGCCTTGGCTGTACTCAACCACCACTTTGACGATATTACCCAACTCCCCCTGAGCGATTAAATGCCGAGCTTGTTTAATCAACGGATAGCCAGTGTATGTTTGGGTTAACCCATAGAGCACATCATGTTGTTCTAGCAGCTTTCTTAATAGCAAAGCTTCATCGAAACGGGTGGTAGCGGGTTTATCTGACAACACATGAAAACCATATTCGATGGCCATTTTCGCCACGGGGAAATGCAGATGATTAGGGGTGACAATCACCACAAACTCCATGCGTTGCTCTGGGGCAAGTTGAGCTTCGCGTATCATCATCTCTTGATAAGTGGCATAACAGCGATGCTCTGGCAGATACAAGGCTTTGCCTGACGCTATGCAGCGTTGAGCGTCGGAACTAAATGCACCGCAAACGAGTTCAATACTACCGTCTAGAAAAGCCGCAATACGATGAACTGCGCCAATAAATGCGCCCTCACCACCGCCAACCATCCCCATGCGAATCTTCTTCATTATTATTACTCTTACTTTAATAAGCACTATCTACTATAAGAGTTAGCTGCAAATATGTGTTATTAATAAATCGGTTGTGAATGCAACAAATTCAGCGTTTATAGATTAGTATTATCGAAAGACGTCAGACAAGGGCGAGCTATTGAACACTCATAAAAATAAGGATTTCCTCAAACAAATTGAGATTGAACAGCTTATCGACATGTTCGATTTACTGCCTGGCGTGCTCTTTTGGATTAAAGACAAAAATCATAACTTTATTCATGCAAACCAGGCTTTTATTGAACATAAAGAGGTTAGGAGCCTGAATCAGATATTGGGGAAGAATGATTATGATTTCTCTCCTGCACATCTGGCTAAACAGTTTATTCGTGATGATGAGAAAATTTTAGCAGGACAAAGCGTCACAGAACGATTAGAGATGAACATGACACAAACTGGCGATCCGGCTTGGTACGCAACCTCTAAACGCCCATTGTCAAATCAAGCCGGTGAGATCATCGGCTCATATGGCATAACAAGGCATCTACAAAAACAGGCAATGGCACTATCCGGCGTTGACGCGGTTAAAGTCCCTGTCGACTTTGTCAGAGAGCATTACCACCGTCATTTCACTGTCGAAGAGTTAGCCGATGTAGCCCATCTATCTGTCAGCGCCTTAGAGAGGCGGTTTAAAAAATACCTCACCAAAACCCCAACACAGTTTATTAAAGAGGTTCGTTTAGAGAATGCCCGTCGCTTATTAGTTGAAACTGATATTGCGATCTCGCAAGTGGGTGATGAGACAGGCTTTACCGATCACAGTTATTTCAGTAAACAGTTTCGGCTTTTTTTTGGTGAATTACCCTCAGATTTTAGAAAAAAAGCGTCCAATTGAACAATCATAGTCCATCACGATAGACAAAGCTAAGTGTTTAAAAGCTGTGATGATTATTGGAAAAAAGCCCTTCAGCCAACAACATTTTAGTAGATTCACCACTTATAAATGTAATAAAAGTGTTAAATACATTTACAATATCAATAACTTCTGGCTAAAACTCAAGCTGACTTTTCTGTTAGACTAACTGCGTCTAAATAGATAGGTGGGCAATATGAATCGTTTACAGTCCTCAAAAGGTTTTACATTAATCGAGTTAGTGGTGGTGATCATCATCCTTGGCATTCTAGCTGTTGTTGCTGCACCTAAGTTTATAAGCTTGAGCCAAGATGCCCACGATGCCAGAGCCAAGGCCGCTTTTGCCGCATTTACATCTGGGGTTAAGATGTACCATAGTTGCTGGCTTACAGGTGGTCATTCAGGTTATACAACCGATCTTGCCTGTTATGGTGATGGCACACTGGACTCTACAACCACAGGTTACCCATTAGGGACTGACACAACGACCAGCGCCCTTGGTACTCGATTGCAAGGGGACTTTTGTGCTGAAATTTGGCAAGGACTATTAGAAAATAACGAATTTGTACTCGCGACTCACTTTGATTGGCAAACAGTGCCGGACGTTGACATCGTCTACTGGTACGCTGGTGGCCCTATTGATATTACTAACCCATCTCAAACTTTCTGTTACTTCAACTATGTTTCAGACGATCGCAGTGTCGGCAGTGAAAACTGGACACTCAAATATTATCCCACGGATGGTAATACCCTAGTCAGTCGGACAGTTTTATCCGCACCATAACCTCTTTTTCTAGATATTCAAGTTTCGCAACTTGTCAGATAACATGTTTCAAATATCGCTAGATGGTTAATTTTCATTTTATTAAATAAATCCGACAAGTTTAAATACAAAATGGTAAACCTGCCCGATTTGATATCAAATTAATCAACATACTTTATTTACTGTGCAGTGATGAAGGGATCCCAGTTAACAAAGTATGATACAGGGTGTAATATCCCAACGGTGACTTTAATTTGTACCTGATATGTTTGAGTGCCGGTGTTTAAGGCCTGACCTATCCAGTAACTCCCGTCAGATTGCTTTATTGGTTGACCAGCAGCACTGAAAACACTACCTTGCGAAATAGTAAAACCCGTTATCTCGACTTTATCTCCTGTGGTTCCTAGTGCGTTTATAGGAACACATTTAAAGCCGATAAGACTTCCAACATTACAACAAGTGTGAAGTTCCAGCGTTCCTTCTCCTGTACTACCATTGGCTTCCTGATTATCCATCATATAGATGCCTTGACTGATATTATTACCATTCTGGCTTGCTACATATGATGTATCAACGGCAATTTCAATCGCGGTTAATGGGTTCAGTGAACTCTCGGTGCTTTCTTCTTTCACGACTTTTAAGTTTTCATTTATCATCATCATTATATTATTCCTCTAATTTTTCGATTAATAGAATCAAAAAGTTACTTATTTGAAACCGTTAAAACAGGATTGATAGTGGTTGAAATTCCTGTTCCACCGGCTGGTTGTGCATTGAAAGTAACGCCATAAGTATCACTTCCATTAGCCTGAACTTGACCAGTCCAAGTGCTCTGGTCTACCTGAGTAGGTGTACCTCCCGCACCAAAAACAGCTGAATTGCTGAAGTTTTGGATAGATAATTCACCATTCCAATTTTTGTTCGTATTAAGAACTTGCCAGCAAACTTTTGTATTTGTAGATACATTGGTGTTGAGGTTTACAGTCCCCTCTAGAGAACTGCCGTTATTGTGGTTACTATCGACCAGATAAACACCTGTCGTTGATCCATTTTGGAGTGCATTTGTATCGACCCAAATTTGCACGAACACACCACATTCAGATGGTTGAATGTTAGCCATAGTTATTCCCCTTAAATATTTACATTTAGATAATTGAGTTCCAGGCATTAAAATTTTTATTAAAAATAAAACCTAAATTTAATTTAAGAACTTTACTTATATATTGATTTTAATGTTTGATGATATTTAGCAAACTGCCACGGTACCATTATTTCCTTGCCAATGATTTGCGGTCCTAAATGCGCAACAAGCCGCACAATTGAAACTACCATGTATAGGTCCATCTAGACTAAAACATTGACCTTGACCGGTATTAGCAGCGGTACATGCTGAAGCTCCGACGCCGTCTACCGCATTTTTCTGGTTACCTGTTGCCGATAATGTAAAACCTACATTTCGATTAATAGGTTGTGATTGTGTTGGAAGGAACATATTCGAATCCTTATTTAATAATTGTCCTTATATCAGGCTAATTATTAAAAAATAAAAAAGAATAAATCGTTATTTAAAGGTTAATCATCCTAAATTACGACATTACGATTCATTCCTTTTAAAACATACTTTAAAATATTTTTAGCAAACAGTGCTAGCACATGTTGCAAGACAAAGTGCTTTGGGCGTTGGTGCTAAAGCATCGCAAGCAAGTTTACATAGAGTGCATGCGAAACCTGATGGCGCAACACCTTGATTAACGCTCGTTGTACTAACAACATGTGAAACCGGTTGTGCTTGATTTGGTAAATACATAATTTAATCCTCGAAATAGTTACCTCGGGTTGATAACAAGTTGTTTGCTCTATATGAGCACCTTCAAATCATGTTCCCGTTACATGATTTATTCTTCACTTTAGACAAAGGTTATTCCGACTTTAATAGCAAGCCTTTGCAATTAAACATATTAATAAACATCCCAATGACGAACTTTCCCTACAGTTACAGGTATTACGTCACTCACATCAACAGTAAAGCGGTATACATGACGTGCCTGCTCTAGACGTTTAGCAGGGTTAAAGAAGCTAAGTTTGACATCCCAGCAGTCTGATCCTGGACGGCAAATAGGGCTACGCTCTACTTCAATTCTGTCTAATTTCATGTCTGCTTGTATGGCCTTTGTATAGGCTTCTGAAACTTGAAAAGCATTCGTTGCTGCATAGTTCATTGAACGCTCCTGTGGAGTCGTCCCTAAATTACGAACTTCATAGTAAATACGCTCCAAGAAATTCTGAATTCCTTCAATCTTGATAGCATGTAACTCTGCCTTTTTCTTATCTGTTGGACATGCTCCTGCAATCGCCTCAATGAGCTCATTGGTAGACCAACCATACATACCACGCAGGTCAGGAAATATGAGAGGGACGACTTGTCCATTGAGGAGTGTTTCAGAACCAGAAATTAAACCAGGAACAGAAACCCTTTCCATATTATCGAGCAGTTGTGACCTTAGAAGAGCCTTGAGCCTATCGAAGGTATTACTCGCAAACGGACCATAAGGCTGAATGGCATAAACAACTGTTGCGTCTAGACTTAACGTCCAAATGACATTCGCAGCTGATGCTGGATCTGTTTTAAAGTAATCTAAAACGGCAATTGGATCGTTAATATTGATTCCAGATATCTGTTGGAAGGCATCTCTCTTTGTTTCCGTTCCGAAATCAAATCCAATCTGGCCTAACGCATAAGCTTTTTCGGGTTCTACTTTCGCTTGGTTACAGCCACAATCGGAAGCTTCGACTTCACTCGATTGAATTGCTGACGGGGCATTAGAAACCAGCTCGGGAATAGCGAGCTCAGATATTGCTTGTTGATTTATAGTGACATTAGATTCTGTTACAGCGGTTTCAGATGCCGCAGTGTTAGCTAAAGAATTTTCACTCATGATACTTCTCCTTTGATTAATTAGATTGCTAGCTGTTGATATATAAGATTTATTGAGGGTATGACTAACACCGACTTTCGGATTGAATGACGATGGATAGAATTGAGGTATGGCTTGTTGATTATTTTTTTGCAGTGAAAGAGTTTCTGCAATCTGGGTTTTAATGCTCGAATGAGCTGATGCAATATTCAGTCTACCTCGTAAAATCCGTTGACAATCCGCTTCCGACTCAAAATTACAACTTTCGACGGTATCCAATATAGCCGAGCGTACTTTTTGCGGAATTGCGACTAAGCCATTCTTATGTTGTAAGCTTAATAACAGTGCTGCGATACCTGAAACTATAGGAGCTGAAAAGCTTGTGCCACTGCGTACAGTCGCCCCGCCCCCAGACTTAGCCCCAAGAACATTCTCCCCCAAGGCTAATATTCCATTCTCTTGGTAATTGTCTCCCCAATTACTAAACTGCAGCGGTTCGCCATTTTTATCCATCGCACCGACAGTTAAAACAGTCGAAATAGATGCTGGTACATGTAAACAACGACAACCGTTGTTACCTGCAGCGGCCACCACCATCACCCCGCTACCGATACATTGTTGGATTGCCTTTTCAAGCACAGGTTCAGCACTTCCACTCGATGTTAACTCTCCTCCACTGATGTTTATTATGTCGGCACCATGGGCTAATGCTTGGTTAATTGCTCGAGCTAAATCTAACTGGGAGCAGACACGAGATCTGTCATTTGCTGAAGTGTATATAGGAACAATAAGACCGCGACACTGAGGGGCGATACCAAGCACTTCGCTGTCATGCTGAGCAAAAATAACACTACTAACATGCGTACCGTGTTGAGAGGCAGAATCTAACCCTACTGAACTTTTTGCTATCGTCTCAATTTCACCAATATTCGCACCTCCAAAACAAGCGTGTGATAGATCCACTGGGCCATCAAGGATAGCGATACAAACAGCTGCATCCCCCTTAGTCTCACTCCATAATCCCTGTAGTCCGGGTAGTTCAGAAATATTGTTCATACATCACCTGTTGCTAGCTGAAATTAACGGGGGAACTCCCCCTAACGAACTAGAAGCCAAGATATATTTATACTGCTAAAAATAACATTACAGGGTATTACAGCTATCCAAGGCCGTAAACTCATTACCTTAATCCTAATTAGCGGCCTAAGCGCGGTATATTACAAATCCGCAATATGCGTATTGAATAAGTATTTCCACTATTTTAATGAACATTTAATTCCCAACATAATGACGAAAACAGTCACTATCATTTATTGAATAAGATAAGTTTTTCACAATTATAAATCGAAGAGATTGATAACGAGTATAGAGACGACTGCAAGTCTCAATTTCAAGGAGAGGTAGCTAATTAAAGAAATCTAAATAGTATAAACCCACCCTATTAGCAGATTATTCATTAATTAATTCATCATACAGCTCGAATTAAAGCTAAATACCAACTTCATACTAACTAAGCAAAATAACGCAATAATGTTTATACCAATCCCACTAATAATATGATCATTCAGCGGGAGTTCAAAGCCCTGTAGGCAAGGCGGATGCTTGAAGCTAATAGTTATTCTATATCGAAAGCCTCTAACGTAGCATAAAGGACTTTGGAACCCGCACTACGTGAGCCTCTCAGGTATTCCACTTCTGCTTTGCATTGACTAAAAAGGGAACAACCATTTCTTCATCAATGCGCCTTAAATTGAAAAACCTGAGTGGTTCTGAATTGATCACCTATTTAATGGAATTGGTATTATTACATTATTTAATATATACGGAGTTACTCGACAGCAGAAAAATCAACGAATATACTCTGACCTGATTGGGGGTAATCTTGAGAATCCCACTGCCCACCTTCATTTTTAAATTGTATATAAACACCATCAACTGTTTCGGTTACTGTCACACCAGATCTGGTGTCTGTTTGTCCGATTGTCGAAACACTTGTACAGACATCTTCAGTATATAGAATATCCTTAAATGTAGCAGCATAACCCCTTTTGGTTGCTCCGACTTTATCGCAAATATAACTATCTATGTTGTTATTGGCAGTAATTTCATAAATTCTAGTTTTATTAGATGACTTTTCTCTAACGTTAACTTCCATTGTAGTACTAGGGTTTAAATCACAGTTGCCATCTTGAATGGGATTATGATTGCTACAGAAAGCGGTTACAGCATAAAGATCTGGATTATTGATCAATTGATGTAATGTCACTCTAGTCGCTCTCTTTCCGTCTGCTACCGCGTTAAATGACAACAAACAAATGCTGGTTATTAACAATATTTTTGATCTCATGATTAAAATCCATTTATTAAATTAGTAAAGAAACAGATTTCAATCTATATAACAAATATAAAAAATCAATTAACTCATACATACCTGAAACAAACCATTTGGATTATACAACCACACTGTTTGGAATAAATATTACTAAACGCATGATTATATAACTTGAGCAACATAGAAAACTATTTTAGCTTGTGTTATTAGAATATATCCATGCTTTGAATTATTTAATTCAAAGCATGGATCACAGTGGGACCTATTGAAGATTAAATATTTAGGTAAATATAAGTCTTTATTTCAATGCGGCTGCTTTCTTGGTAAATAAACACTAATCAACGCCGTTATCGCCAACATAGCTGAAGATATCCATAAACAGGCTTCAAGTCCTGCTATTTGAAACACATAGCCAGAAAGTAAAGTGCCTAAAAGTCGTCCCATGGCATTGGCCATATAATAGAAACCAACATCCATGGATACACCGTCATCACTGGCATAACTGACAATCAAGTAACTGTGTAGGGAGGAGTTAATCGCAAACACGCCACCGAAGATCATTAACCCTATGATTAAGACCAGTTTTGGTGCAAATGAGACACTCAGTGCCAGCGCTATAATCGCAGGGATAGTCGTTAACAAACTCGCCCACAGCAAGGCTGTCCGACCATCGGGTAGTTTTCCTTGACGCATCCCTGTCAATCTTGGCGCTATGGTTTGTACAAAACCATAGGCGATGACCCAGAGAGCCAAAAAGCCACCGACATAATAATGATCCCAACCAAACACACTGGCCAGATATACTGGCAGAGCAATCACAAACCAGACATCTCTGGCGGCAAATAGAAACAATCTCGCAGCCGATAGAATATTGATGCTGCGACTTTTAGAAAAAATCTCACTGAACTTAGGCTTACGCTTAGCCTTACCTAAATCCTTTTTAAGCAGGAATAAGCTCAGCAACCACACTAGTGCCAACACCAGTGCCATACTGCCAACAGCACCAGTAAAGCCCAACAGAGAAAGCAGTGCCCCCCCTAAGAAAAAGCCAGCACCTTTAAGCGCATTCTTAGACCCGGTTAACCGTGCCACCCACACGTAGAGCTTGCCCTGTTCACCTTTATTCACCAGCAACTTGATTGAACTCTTCGCGCTCATCTTATTCAGATCTTTAGCGATCCCAGATAAGCCCTGAGCGGCCATGACCCAAGCTATAGTCAACATAGATGTTGGTAAGAGCAACATAGACAGGGCTATCACCTGCAGAGCTAAGCCTAAGTTCATGGTGCGATTAAGACCGAACCTTGCCCCTAGATAACCACCAGCTAAATTAGTCACCACGCCAAAGAACTCATAAAAGAGGAACAACATGGCGATCGCCATCGGTGTATAACCCAACTGATAAAAGTGCAGCACCACCAGCATCCGCAGTGCGCCATCGGTCAGAGTAAATACCCAATAATTACCCGTTACAACCAGATACTGTTTCACCTGTTCAGGCAAGGCTTTAAGCTTAGTTAGCATCTAATTTCCCTAGTTTCGAGTTTCGAGTTTCGAGTTTCGAGTTTCGAGTTTCGAGTTTCGAGTTTCGAGTTTCGAGTTTCGAGTTTCGAGTTTCGAGTTTCGAGTTTCGAGCAGAAAAGTCTAACAACCATAGAGCAAGCCTCAAGCTATTCAGCTAAGATCTTTGCTTTAGCTTGTAACTCGCAACTTTCTTAGCTTTATCTCGAAAGCTTATCTAAACGCCCTACCATTCTGGCTAATTCCACGGTTCTGTTTGCGTATCCCCACTCGTTGTCATACCAGACATAGAGCTTCACCTGAGTGCCGTTAACCACCATGGTCGAAGGTGCATCGATAATGCTTGAACGAGGGTCAGTTTTATAATCAACTGAAACCAGAGGACGCTCTTCATAGCCAAGAATATCTTTTAGTTCTCCCTCTGCGGCTGCTTTGAGCAAGGCATTAATTTCGGCCTCCGTCGTCGGGCGGTTTAACTCAAACACACAATCAGTGAGCGAGGCATTCGCCAACGGAACCCTTACAGCATGACCATTGAGCTTGCCTTTAAGTTCAGGGAAGATATGAGTAATGGCGGTAGCCGATCCCGTTGTGGTCGGAATAAGACTTAATCCACAGGCGCGAGCACGACGCAGATCTTTATGGGGAGCATCTAGGATAGTTTGAGTATTGGTGATGTCATGAATTGTGGTCATTGAGCCATGCTTAATGCCGATGCTCTCATGGATCACTTTCACCACAGGCGCTAAACAGTTAGTGGTACACGAGGCGGCAGTCACGATTGGATGAAGCTGCTTATCATAATCTAGATGATTTACGCCCATCACGACATTAAGCACGCCCTCCTCTTTTACCGGCGCAGTTACCACGACTCGCTTAACACCTTGATCAAGATAAGCTTGCAGTAGCACCTTAGTTTTCATCACGCCAGAGGCTTCGATAACCAGATCGCAGCCTGACCAGTCGGTTTCTGCAATCGCCCTGTTTCTCGTGGTTGTTATGCGTTTGTCACCGATAACAATATCACTGCCATCATTGACAGCTTCATGCAGCCAGCGACCATGAACTGAATCAAACGTCAGTAGATGCGCTAAGGTCTTAGCATCACCGGCTGGATCGTTAATCTGCACAAACTCAACGTCATCCCAATCCCACGCTGCTCTTAATGCCAAACGTCCCATGCGACCGAAGCCGTTGATCCCTATCTTGATACTCATATAAAACTCCGCCTCTACAACTAAAAACACTTAAAATCACATATTCACACTGACAATCGTCAGGTTTAGCTCACCCTACTCACAGCAACTTCTAACTCGCTCAGGCCTATCTCCCATCGATTTCAGGTGAGCAAGATTCTGCTCAATCAGCTCTCCATTGGCCGAGCAGGTTGCATCTATGACCCTAAGTGCCCACGCTGGCAAATTCGGATTGATACGGTAAAAAATCCACTGCCCTTGACGTTTATCTAGCAACAATCCTGTCTTACGTAGCTGAGCTAAATGTCTGGACACCTTAGGTTGGCTCTCTTGCAGCGCTTGCATCAATTCACAAACGCACAGCTCCTCCTCGGCGTTAATTAGCATCAAGCTACGCAATCGAGTCTCATCACTGAGGGCTTTAAACAGATCCAGAGCAGTCATGGTCAATCTCATTAAAATATAAGCAACAATATATATGGATAATCATATATATGTTTATCCATATATTCAAACTTAATTTATATAGCAGAGTGTCGAACTAAAAAAAGTACAGAGAAAGTAACGAGTATCGAGTTAAAGACTGCGCAGAGGAAAGCAGCGAGTATCGAGTTAAAGACTGCGCAAAGGAAAGCAGCGAGTGTCGAGTTAAAGACTGCGCAGAGGAAAGCAGCGAGTATCGAGTTAAAGACAGCGCAGAGGAAAGCAACGAGTGTCGAGTTAAAGATAGTACAGAGGAAAGCAGCGAACATCGAGTTAAAGACAGTGTAGAGAAAGTTGCGAGTAACGAGCTAAAGCTGAGACAAAATCTCAATACTCTGCAACTTTGGTTTGAACTGCTCATAGCTTAAAGCATTAGTCGCGAGTCGCGGGCTAAAGACAGTGCGGAGAAAGCTGCGAGTAACGAGTTAAAGCTGGATCCTGAGATAAACTCAGGATGACAACAACAAGGCCGTCATGCTGAACTTGTTTCAGTATCCAGCTCTCATCTTTTAGCTCGTAACTCGTAGCCAGTAACTCGCAGCTACTCCTAACTTCACTAGCTCAGAATTAATTACCGGCTATCTTCATTTCACTCAGTAATATTCCACCGGTGCGGATCGATGAACGCATGTCGCGATCGCTACTTACAGCGACAACATTTTGGAACATATCTTTAAGGTTGCCTGCGATGGTGAACTCTTCAACTGGATAAAGGATAACGCCATTTTCAACATAGAAACCAGCAGCACCACGAGAGTAGTCTCCAGTGACTGCATTCACACCTTGACCCATCACCTCAGTCACGATAATCCCAGTGCCCATCTGCTTAACGAGATCGTCGAACGTCTGGCCTGTATGACCCAAGGTCCAGTTGTATATACCACCAGCATGTCCAGTATTTTTAAGCCCAAGCTTCCGCGCCGAGTAACTGGTCATTAGGTAAGTCTGAAGTACGCCGTCCTTAATAATGCTTCGATCTTGTGTCGCCACACCTTCGCTGTCATATATGGCGCTGGCTAGTGCCCCTTTAAGATGTGGCTGCTCTTCAATTGAGAACCAATCTGGGAATATTTTAGTGTCGATAGAGTCTAGCAGGAAGCTGGATTTACGATACAAACTACTGCCGCTAATCGCGCCAATTAGGTGACCCATTAGGCCTGTTGCTATGTCTGGTGCTAATAAAATTGGCAATTTAGTGGTCGCCATTTTTCGGCTATCTAAACGACCTAACGTCTTCTCAGATGCCTTTCTTCCCACCTCTTCCGGTGAAAGAAGTTCATTAAAATTACGTGAGATAGTGTAGTCATAGTCACGCTGCATGTTGCCATCACTTTCACCGATGACAACACAACTTAAGCTGTAACGAGAGGTCGAAAAACCGTCAAGAAATCCATGGCTATTACCATACACTTTTATGCCTGTATGGGCGTTAGCACTGGCGCCATCAGAATTAGTAATACGGCTGTCAACACTCAACGCAGCCTCTTCGGAACGCGCCGCCAATTCTGTTAACTGCTCAGCAGAAATATGTTGAGGATGATACAGATCAAGATCGGGAAATTCAGTCGCCATTAATTCGGCTTCAGCCAAGCCATTATAAGGGTCGCTAGAGGTGAAACGAGCAATATCATCGGCTGCTTTTACCGCAAGTCTAATCGCTTCTGGACTGAGATCTGAAGTCGATGAACTGCCCTTACAACCATTACGGAACAGCGTAATACCTAACGCACCATCTTTATTAAACTCTACGGTTTCGACCTCTTTAAGCCGAGTAGATACAGATAATCCTTGCTGTTTGCTAATTGCAACTTCGGCAGCCGTTGTACCCAGTTTATTGGCATACTCTAGGGCCATAGAAACGGCGTCTTTTAACGAATTTAATTCAAGGTCAATGCTAGCTGTAGTCACAAATCTGCTCTTTTGTTATCAGGAATTTAGTAAGCATAACAAACCCAATTGCCAATCACATTAAATAACTATCAAAGCAGCCCTAAAGAAGATCAAAGACAACTCAAAACCTGCTGCACTATCAATAAAAGTCGCGATATTAAACGACACAGATTAACTCGAGTTTAAGTGAGTGATCACTATCCATTGTAATGCGGAGGAAGAGATAGGCGATTTTCTCCTAAAATGTTATTATTAACTTAGTATTTTTTAGAGAATTTTTTTATGAAAGTAATCGGTGACTCGGAACATTTTAAACAGCCCTTTGATCATGATGAAGATTATGTCAGTAGAGCCGACGCTAAACGTGAAATAGCCGTTTACCAAGAACTTGGTATGAAGCTAGTTGTACTGAGTAAAACTCAGATCGACAAGTTAGATCTTGACGAAATAATATACGACAACATACTGAAAACAAAGACGATAAAAACCAATACTGAGGCGTACCGTCGTCACTTACAGTATATTGGTAAACTAATGCGCAATGTTGATGTAGAAGCATTACAGTTAGATATCAAAAACGTACTGAATCAAAACAGCAATGAAAGCGCTAAACAAAACGTTGCTGAGAAGCTAAAAGATCAGCTTATTAGTGAAGGCGATGCAGCGATTCAGGAACTCATTGAAAAGAATCCGAATTTGGATAGACAGAAATTACGCCAACTTATTCGTCAATCTAAGAAGGAACTGATTAAGAAACCTGAGCAAATATCTAAGTCAGCAACTGAGTTAGTAAAATATTTACGTACAGAAGTATCAGAATAATTTAGTTTTTATCACGAAGTAGTTATAATAAGTCCCATACTTTTTAACACTTCCTTTAGGATGTTGCTAATGCGACTGATAAAATCGGCTCTTGTTCTTCCTATTTCTCTTATTGCCCTCTCTTTTCTTGGGGGCTGTAATGGCTCTTCAGATGATAGTGGTGGCGAAGAAAACAGTGGCGAGTATGCACTATCTCTCAGTTATAAAACCGTAGTAGATGGAAAATGCGCTGAACCTACCAGTGACGTGAGTTTTCCAAGTAATGTCAATATCTGCGCCGTAGCCAAATTAACTAAAGGCGGCAGCGCTAGCAGCGGTGGACTCGTGAGTTTCAGCGCAACCCTTGGCACTATAGTTCCCCCGACTAAGCTCACCAACTCAAGTGGCCTCGCCGAAGTGATCCTAAGTCCGGATCCTGATACTCAAGGTGCAGGGACAGTCACCGCTCAATTCGACACTAAAGCGGCAGAGAGCAATATTCTATCCGTCGAACGAAATTATGAATTTGTCGATAATGGTGGCACACCAATTGAAAACACGCCGAAGATAAGCGCCAGTATTCAACTCGGAACGGCTAGCGTCACCCAGTTTAAGGTCGATGAAGCTGTACAACTTCAAGCACAATTTCTCGATTCATCCAGTGTTGGCATAGCCGATCAACTCGTCACCTTTACTGCTGGCACTGTAACGCTCAATCCAAACACGGCTCTAACTAATGAGCAAGGTATTGCTCAAGTTATCTATACTCCGGCGACAACCGACTTAGGCGCAGCAAATTTGAATGTGTCTATCACATACAAAGACCAGAATTATCAGAGTAACAGTTTATATGAAGTGCTATCTGCCGATGCTATAGGCGGAGATGGCGTGCTTAAATTAGGCCATTTCAATTCAGCAGAGCAATTTGTCGAAAGTGAGTTAGCAACAACCCTTGCTCCTAATTCTGAGGGTGAGTATGTTATCAGTGCTGGCGGTAGTTTAGGTGTTACCGCGACACTGGTGATTCAAGCCGATGACGGCACTATCACTCGCGTTCAGACACCTTCCTCAATCACTTTTAGCTCAGATTGTGTCAGCAGTAATAATGCGAGTCTAGATACCCCTATTACGACCTTATCCGGTGATGCTAGATCTACTTTTCAAGATACTAGCTGCAGTGGCAACAGTGAGCGCAATGACATCATCACAGCCACGACATTGGCAGGAAACCAAACCTTAACAGCGACACTTGCGTTGACGTTAGAGCGTCAAACTCTGGCTAATATCGGTTTCGTTTCTGCCGAGCCTACCAGTATCCGCATCAAGGGCGCTGGCGGTACGGGCACCACTGAATCATCACTGATCACCTTTAATGTCACCAGTGCCAATGGTCAACCTACGGCTCAGCAGGAGGTCAACTTTAGTCTGGACACTGTGGTAGGCGGTCTGAGTTTTGCTAATGGACTCAGCACAGCCGAGAGTCTGACAAACTCTGCAGGTATTGCCACCGTGAGGGTACTCTCTGGTACTGTGCCGACTCCTGTGCGCATCGTAGCCTCGGCGACCGATGCTGATACAGGAAAGATTATCAGCACGCAATCTGAGCAGCTCACCGTAAATACTGGTTTGCCTCAACAGCTAGGATTCAGTTTATCGACCTCTATTTCCAACCCAGAAGCCGAACAGTTTGATGGAGAGAAAGCAACGATCACCGCCTATACCTCAGATAGCTTCGGTAACCCAGCCCCTGATGACACTGTCATTCAATTCACCACTGAAGGGGGCCAAATTGAAGCCGATTGTGCCACAGTAAATGGGACCTGTTCAGTTACTTGGACATCGGCAAACCCCAGAGTTCCGGATCATCGCATCACGGTGCTTGCCTATGCCCTGGGTCATGAGACCTTCTTCGATACCAATGGTAACAACATTTTCGATGATGGTGCCGCTGTCGATGCCTGTTTGGGTGGCGATATTATAATAGCCTGTAGTGGTAATGGTATGGACAGAGAAACCTATAAGCCTAATGGTTTTAGTGACTTGCCTGACGTTTTTCGTGATGACAATGAAAATACAGTCTTTGATGAAGGCGAAAAGTTCTTTAATACACAAGCAAGCACAACCTATGGCCCACGTGACACCCTGTTTAATGGCCCACAGTGTGAAGGGAATTTATGTGGTACAGGCCAAGCTAACAAAACTTATATTCGCAAAGCGTTAGTAATGACCATGTCAGGCTCAAGTGCTGACTTTACCATCTGGCAAGGCAATAACCTTATCCGTGATGATTTTGGTCTGGAAACGGCTCCGATTGTCCCCCTAACGGATATTCCGGCAGGGCAGTCATCAAGTTTTACAGTACAATTCTATGATGATGCTTATCAAATGATGCCAGCCAGCACTCAGGTTGCAGTTACAACTTCGGCAGGAGAGCTTATCTTCGATGTTTTTGGAGTTGCTAACACGACACACCGTGGCGGTACCACTACAGGTTTTGTTATCATTAACGATACCGATCCAACTAGTCCCGGAGAGCCTGAGAGAACGAGCAGTGTGAGTATTAATCTGACTACGCCGAATAACTTTAAGTCAGGGGCAGGGTTAACGATTAACCTATCGGGAACATAATCTAATTTAGAAAAACAAAAAGCCCATTTAGATGCCGATCTAAATGGGCTTTTTGTTAGCTTTAGCTTGATATAAATTGATCTGACCACTTAATACTTCGAACTTCAAAACTTGCTCTCTAGACTAACTTACCTTCTTTCAACCTTCTCGATACCCCGTAAACGGCCAGCACGAAGAAAATAGCAAACAAGCCCCATAACTGCAGCCATTTAGGCATGATACTCGTCCATGATGCGCCCATTTGATTAAGCTCTAACATCCCCATAATAGCCGGAACCGCGGGGATCACTTGGGAGATCCAGATCAACGGCTCAGGAATTAATGCCAAGGGCCAAACAAAGCCAGAGACAAACAAGATAGGCATAGAAGCCAATAGCAGCACCTGAGTTGGCAGATCCCGGCGTACAAACACACAGCTTAATGCCACGCCTGCCGCACTAGTTGCCAGCAAAAAGGGCAGTAAAAACAGTGCCACCAATCCTAGACTTGCTTGAATGCTAACCTGATACCAGTAGAAGCAGAACCCCACATAAAAGCTGGCAAAAAACGAATAGATCAACATGAACGCTGCAATACGACCACAGATCAGTTTTAGTGGAGATAGATCTTGCCAATACCCTCTATTTCGCCACTGACCTGCACCTAATATCCCAGTGCCGATAAGTAAAGTTTGGTGCAAGATCAGCAGGAAAAGCCCAGGGACAACATAAGGGGTATAGCCAAGGCTTGGATTAAACGCCGGCACACTGTTTATCTTAACCGAGTTAAGGTTCATGTTCGCCTGTTGAGGGGACTCTCCTTTCGCCAACAGACCGAGTAATTGCACTTGCTTACCGGCATCCATACCAGCTGTGACTAAGCCTTCCACCACCGCAGAATAGATCAAGAAATAACTGGCATCTCCGCCATAGCTTAGGGTCACTCCTTTGCCTAGTAACAAATCTCGCCTAAAAGCATAGGGGATAACTAACAGTCCATGGGCTCGTCCTGACTCAATCCAAACCTTAGCTTCACTTATGCTACCAACTTGGCCTATGACACTAATTTTCGGACTCGCATCGACATGCCGGATCAGGCGACGACTCAATGAGCTGTGATCCAGATCCACTACCACTACCTGCTGATCTGTCGGCACTTGATGCAGATAAGGCAAAGGATAGAGAACCGAGTAGAACAACACGCCGCCAAACAGAGTCACAAGGATAGCCTTATCCGCGACAATAGCGCTTAGCTCGGTCCACACTAATTGCCAAAAACTCATGCGGTGATTATTCATCCTTTAACTCCAGACTCACCTGCTAATGATATTTGAGTCAAGGGTTCTACCACAATACGGCGAGACAAAACAATAAGCACAGGAATGATAAACAAAAAGCCCCAATAACTGGCAAATTGGACCACGATCGTCTGCCAAGTGGAGCCGTAGCTGATAATGCTCACATGCGAATCAATATAGTGACTCGATGGCATGATTAAACGCCACCACTGAGCAAGCAAGGGCATTTCATGCACGGGAAACGTTATCCCCATAAAGGCAAACGCAGGAGCAAACATCGCGGTGCCAAAACTCGCCATACGGGCACTGTCACGCATAATGAAAAATATCAGTAGCACCACTAACCATATCGCCAATAACATCACAGTTTGGGCCAGTATCAGCAGGACTAAATCTCCCGCTGCGGGCAGTGCAAGGTATTGATATAACAGCACCAAAATGAAGCTACCATGCATTAATAAAATCGGTGTAAACAGCGCTATTTTTGCCCCTATCCGCAGCCAGATCCCATCACCCGCTATCAAACTTCCTGTCGGAGTCAGCTCCCGGCTCAGACTGTTGGAGAAGATTAACATGGCCAACAGCTGCAACAAGGCCACTAACACTGGAGGCACAAGAAAGCCCACGTAGTTGTTATTGCGATTAAACAGCGCCGTAGTCTGACTCGTCACAGGGCTTAGACTCACTGCCACTTGAGATTTGGGCACACCTTGGAACAGTAGCTTCATACCGGCAACATCGAGTAATCCTGCGCCAAGTGTTAGCTGGATCTGACTCGATAGTAACTTGCCCACCAGCAGAAACTGACTGTTATAGCGTATATCTATGGTGGGGCTATGACCTGTCACTAAATCACGCTTTAAACCGTAAGGGAAAACAATGATCCCATAGACCTCAGCCTGCCTCATAGCTGTTACCGCCGCAGGTAGATCCACAAAGCTTTGAGGGGAGATAACTGGATTTGCTGCCAGTTTTCGACTCAACATGCGACTCAATTGGCTATTGTCATGATCGACAATAGCCACGGGAAGTTGCCTAGGTAATCCAGCGCTAAAAAGCCACCATAGGCAGAGTATACTCAAAATTGGAATATAGCTGACCAAGGCAAGTTGCCAAGGAGAACGCCATAATGCCTGCAGTTCTCGTCGAATAGAGGCGACTATACTGGTCATGGTAAGCCTGAACCTTAGTGAGCAAACAGGACAGACATACCGACACGCAGATCATCTATCTTTGCATCGGGACGCAGTTCAACTTCAAAAGTGCGCATATCAAAATCATGGTCACTCTCAGTCGAACGCCAAGTTGCAAACTCTCCCATAACACTGACATAGGTCACGGTGAACTCGACATCACGCCCTAATGCAGGCAGAGTAAGTATCAATTTATTGCCTTTAGTGAACTGCTTAAGCTCATCTTCACGAACCTGGAACACCGCCCAGGCATCGTTCATATCAATCAGACTCACAACCGGAAAACCACTGGGTGCCAGCTCGCCAGCTTGCAATAGTACTTCACTTATCTCACCGGTTTTTGGCGAACGCATCTGGCTGTCAGCCAAGATAGCGCTCACTTCATTCACAGCACCTTCTGCCATGCGAGCGTTACCCGCAGCGGCCGCTTTAGTCTCTGAACGAGCGCCCTCTTCCGTCATCTGATACATAGCCAGTGCGGCTTGTTCTGTGTATTTTGCCGCTTGCCATTGGGTAAAAGCTTCATCACGTTTCTGCCTAGCAACCACACCTTCAACAAAAAGATTTTCGATTCTATCAAAAGTCGTCTTACCTAATGTTGACGCCGCCTTTGCCTTCAGCCACTGCTCCTTAGAAGCCATAACTTGTTGTTTACGAGCACCGCTATCAGCTTCCAGTTGCATCGCTTTAGCTGCATCGCGACCGCCTTCGGCCTGCATTAGCTTGGCATCAAGCTCTGGACTGTGAATAGCAAATAACAGATCGCCCTCCTCCACCACGTCACCACGGCGCACCAAAACCTGTTCTACCCGACCCGGTACTTTTGAAGACACATTATATTCCTGCGCTTCAATCTGTCCCTGCAAGATCTGTGGCTTAGGACTGTAAGCCAGCTTTAAGCCGTAGCCCAATAGGATCACCAGTGCCAAGAGTGCGACAACGGCGAGCAGACGATTAGCACGCATTTTTATCTCCAAAATAGTAATAGTTGTATTTTATAACCTGTTCGTACGACCGATAAAATCATCCAATTGTCCGCTGATACTCATCAAACGTGCATAGGACTGAACATAACGGTATTTGGCACCGAGTTGCTGCATTTTTACGGCGCTAAGCTTCAGTTCGGCATCGACTCTATCTATTGAAGTCGACAAACCTTGATTAAAAGCCATTTCACGCAGACGTAGATTTTCTTCAGCCAGACTCAATGACGTATTAAGCGCTACGGCTTCCTCTTGCGCCTGTTGCAGTTGACGGTAACTTTGATCAAGTAACAGACTTAAGTCTTGCTGAGTTTGCGCCTTAGTATATCTAGCTTGTAGCAGCGCACTTTTCGCCGCTTGCACTTTACCACTGCGTCCGTCTCGGCTTAGTAGAGGCACCTTAACACCTAAACCTACCATCCAATCTGGCTCAACCTTAGAGAACAGGCTGTCATCTTCATACAAGGTGTAATTACCGTAGAGAAAAACGGTGGGTTTATAACGTCCTTCTTCGACCTCGATCAAACCACTCGCTTGATCTTCTTTAGCTTCGAGTAATCTTAATGCCGGATGCTGAGTCATGGTTAACTGACTCAAGCGTGGTAGCGAGGGCTGATTTGTCAGCATGAATAACTGAGATGCTGGAGTCACACTGCGTTGATGTAACATACGAGATAACGCGATCATCGCCATCTCATGTTGACGCTTAGCACTGCCAGCACTCACTCGAGCATTCTCTAGCGCGACTTGCGCATTGAGCCTTTCAACCTTAGCGATCTGACCTTGTTCTTCCAATTTAAGGGCATGATCCACATGTTCAGATAAAGAGGCAACTAATTGCTGCTGCGTCTGCATTAACTTCTCTGTCACTGACACGGCGTAATATCTGTCGACTAACAGAGTAAACAGATCTCGGGTGACGAGTTGCAACTGCTGTTCTTTCTCCACCACTTGGGCAGCATGGATCCCTTGAGCTGCGGTGATCTTGCCACCAGTATAGATGGGCCACATGGCTTGTAGACTTGCACGGAAAATATCTTGTTCGGTAAAGGGGGTGACAAACATTGAACTTGGAATACTGGCCAATGCACCGCCCAGAGCTGGGGGTAAGCTGCCAGGATCGAGCGAAGCTAACGGATTGAGATCCTGAAGATCCAGCTCGATCGGTTTTTGGAGATGAGTATAACTACCATTGATATCAAGAGAAGGCATGCCAAGATCTTCACCTGCTTCCTGCTCAGCTTGAGCCCGCAACACTTCTTGAGATTCGGCCTGAAGCTTATCGCTCACGGTCAATAACTGCTGCCACGCAGTGGTAAACGTCATCGGTTGAGCCAGAGAAGTACCTGATACTAAGATCAGAGACAAGCAAACGAACCGGGTTATTTTCATCTATACCTCAAATAACTTTCAGCAAAAGCAAGTGCATTGCGCCATTAGAGTATTGACTCTAATTTATCGAGAGATGATAGCACCGATTAACATCAAGGACTAGCTACAGAGTTTCTAAGTTACTACATATCCTGGAATGTTCGTAAGTTCAGTTAGAGCCCGCAGCAAACTGCTGCTAGATCTTGATAAGAGCAAGGTTGCTTATCCCTAGAATGAAGCCTAGGGATCTTATATCAACCTCTCAATTCTATAAGCGAAGCATTCTAGCAGTGAGTCTGCGAACGCTCTACAAGATTTACGCTGTTCCACCGACAGTTAAGCAGTCTAACTTAAGCGTTGGTTGACCGACGCCTACTGGTACACTCTGGCCATCTTTACCACAAACGCCAACGCCTTGATCCAGCGCTAAATCGTTACCGACCATGGAGATCTGTCCCATAGCTTCAGGGCCATTGCCGATTAACGTCGCGCCCTTGATCGCTTGGGTGACTTCACCATTCTCAATTAAATAGGCTTCTGAGGCTGAGAAGACGAACTTACCTGAGGTTATGTCGACTTGGCCGCCACCAAAATTAGGTGCATAGATACCATTTTTAACTGACTTAATGATCTCGGCAGGATCTGACTCTCCCGCTTCCATATACGTATTAGTCATACGCGGCATCGGCAAGTGGGCATAAGATTCACGACGGCCATTACCCGTTGACTGCTCGCCCATAAGACGCGCATTGAGTTTGTCTTGCATATAACCTTTTAAAATTCCATCTTGGATAAGTACTGTCTTCTGAGTGATCACGCCTTCATCATCGATACTCAATGATCCACGACGATTAGGCATAGTGCCATCATCAACCACAGTCACTAACTTAGATGCTACTTGCTGACCCACTAAACCACTAAATGCACTGCTACCTTTGCGATTAAAATCGCCCTCTAATCCATGACCAACCGCTTCATGTAACAAAACACCAGGCCAACCCGCACCAAGCACTACAGGCATCTGGCCTGCTGGAGCGTCGATAGCGGTTAAATTCACTGCGGCTTGACGCACAGCTTCACGGGCAAACGAGAAACACATGGGTAAACCAGTATCATCAGTTTCCATCAAGATCTCATATCCATGACGTCCGCCACCACCGCTTGCACCACGTTCACGTTTATCGTTTTCTTCTAAGATAACGCTACAGTTAAAACGCACTAAAGGACGAATATCGGCTGCTAACGTACCGTCACTTGCTGCAACCAAAATCTCTTCATGCACACCAGAAAGACTCAACACCACCTGAATGATGCGACTATCCAGACTACGAATATAAGCATCGGCCTCTTTAAGCAGCGCAATTTTTTTCACCTCTTCCATTGCTGCAATAGGATCATCACTCAAATACAAGGCGTTAACGTCTTGGCGCTTCCACGCCTGCACACGACCATTTCCACCTGATGAAGCTATGCTACGAGCGGCCTCAGCCGATGCAATTAATGCTGCTGGTGTTATTTCATCAGCGTAGGCAAAGCCAGTTTTCTCACCGGTAATCGCTCGTACACCCACACCACGCTCGATATGAAAACTGCCCTCTTTTACTATGCCATCTTCTAACACCCAAGACTCATGACGGCTTCCTTGAAAATAGAGATCGGAAAAGTCGACGTCATGCTGATGAATAATATTCAGGTAACCCTGTAGATCACTCAGTGATTGTCCATCTTGCAATAAGCTTTGTTCAACTTGGGTTAAAAATGGCATTAATGATTCTCTCTTTTAATTTAATTCTTTGAAAGAAGCTAGGTCCTAGGTCCTAGGTTTAAGCATCTTTTCGTAGCAACTTTGGTGCTGAAAAACGGTTATTTTTCGATACTGGCATCTGTTGACGGATCTTAACCTGCTCACTCTTATCTAGCTTAGCTTGAACCCAGCCACATCCATCCATTTTTTGTGCCTGAACTCGTCCCCAAGGATCGACGATCATACTTTGGCCCCAGGTCTCTCGACTACCTTGATTGTGCTTACCCCATTGAGCTGCGGCTAAAATAAAACATTGAGTCTCAATGGCACGAGCTTGAAGCAGAGGTTGCCAATGTGCAGCGCCTGTAACCTGAGTAAATGCTGAGGGCAGTGCAATAAGTTCAGCTCCCGCTAAGCGCATCGCTCTAAATAGGTCCGGAAAACGAAGATCATAACAGATAGCCAAGCCTAATTTTCCAAACGGCGTATCTATCACACTAATCTTGTCACCGGGACAAAAGGTGTCACTCTCTCTATACTCTTTGGTGCCATCAGCAACATCGACATCAAACAGGTGTAATTTATCATAGTCGCTTAATACTTTACCCAGATTATCAAACAAGTATGTACGGCTATAGACGCGTCCATCCTCAGATCGAACCGGTATAGTCCCTGCCACGAGGTAGATATCATATTTAGCAGCCAGCAGTGACATGGCTGTTTTCAGCTCTGTCGTGTCTGAACCTGGCTCACCTGCATATTCAAGCTGCTGGCTCTCGTGACCACCGAAAAGCAGACAACACTCAGGTAAAACAACTAACTGTGGCTCAGCAAGATCTCGTGGAAGCAGATTAAGCTGCGACTCTATATACTTCAGGTTCGCCGATACGTCTCGACTGCTTTGACATTGTAATAGGCTGATCTGCATCCTTTACCTCCTCTTTAGACTTATCCTTAAAAACAGGTATCGCTTGTATAGTCGTTTCGGGGATCTCGACACCCGAATTTGATTCTGTTTGATCAACTTTGGGTAATACTGATTCAGGGATCTCTATCTCTTTACTCTTACGTTCTAGCTCTTCAATTTTGGGATCTGACATGGTGCCTGTTAAACGGAACCTAAGTTCAGTGATCACCTCTATGACAGGTTCAAGTACCTTGGTCAGAGCAAATGCACCAAGACCAAAAGTCCAGCCACCGGTAGTGAGTAATACCACAGTCGGTACACTTGAGGCGAGTTGCGGAACAAAACGAATATCGTAATTCAAACTCTCCGTCATAAGATTAGTGTAACCCCGCACCTTCATATTACCGGCCACTGCATCCATTTCAGTATCGCGGGTTTTAATCACACCATTATCAATATTTAGCGTTCCAGTGAAAGAATCAAAGTAAAGCCCTTTGCCAAATACATCAGAGAAATCTAAAGAGAGTTTTCTCAGCAAGGAATCGAGACTAAATAGTGAAAATATTCTCGTGCCCTTATCACTGACCTCTGATAAGTGACCTTTTCCTAGTGTAAAGTCAACCAAGCCATTTAGGGAATCTAGTGAAAATTCATAGGGAGCACCTTGCCATAACACTTGAGCGTTTATTGCTACAGGCGCATTTTTTAACCCTGGGTCCATACCGAGAATAGCGGATATATCATCAAACTTAGTGGCATCTAGCTTCACATTAAATTCAGTGACATTCTCATTAGCGTCTTTCTTCCAAGCACCTTTACCAGTGAGCGTCACTTCTGGTGTCGTAAGGGAGACAGTCTGGATCAGGTAATTATTACCTTCTGGTGTCCCCTGTAAAACCAGATGACCTAGAGGCATACCATAAAAGCGAAAATCATCCACATCGATCGCTAATGGAGGCAAGTTTTGCAGCACAGTATCTGACTTAAATCGTACATTTTCAGGCTTTTTTATCAATGGAGCCATATGGAACTTGGTGCCCACCAACTTTAAGCCTTGTGTTGACCAGTCCTGATAAAAGTCGACACGGCCATCAAATTCGTTGGACTCAGCTTCGAAGCGCCACACATGTTCAATTGGATTCGCCTTCAACGTAAGATCTGTTAACGCTTGCCCCATCAAATCTAAATGATCTATCTTGCCATCGATACTGATCAAAGGTGGAAAGAAATTCCCACCTGCTTGTTCGCCGATCTCAACCTCACTCATCTCAACCTTATCCGAATGAGTAAACTTGGTAATAATAGGCAACCAAGGTGCGAATTTGGTTTGATCAATAGAAAGCTGAAGATGCCCTTTATTCTTTTTCAGTTGATCGCCAGGTCTAAACAAACGGCCAAGCAAGAGATCAAAATGAGCGAGCTTATTGGCAGAAGTCAGATCAAACCCACCCCAGAACTCCATATCTTTACCTAACTTGATCCCGAGAGAGGACTGTTTATTATCACCTATTAGCTCAGCGGTTAACTTACGTGACTCACCTTTAGCTTTTGTAAAAGGGTTTGGGAGCTTTAAATCAACACCAACAAGATCGCTGCTAACTTGTGCCTGGATCCGATAACCAATAGGATCAAAAATCAACGTCATTCCGCCATTCCAATTCAGCTCACCTGAGTAGAAATCTTTAAGTGGGTTATCCAGAGAGTCAGGAAGTTCAGCCAGCTGCCACACTCCATCTAATGATAGATTTAGACCATAATTCTGTCCCATCGTCTCGGTATCGAACGTTAATGAGACTGGCTGCTGGTAAAGCTTCGCTTTAATACCTTCACCTGTGACGACATCATTGATAAAATGTACTTGACCTGTCACCTCATCCAGCGCGATACCCGGCGTCGTAATAAACACTGGGGTTCGATCGAAATTAACCAGACCACGGATCTGCTCCGTCTCGCCATCAAAAAGCGGAATAGAGAGATCCAGATTAGCACTGACCTCCCCCTTAATCTGTACCACATCCAATGTTGATCCTACAGAATCGGCTAGAGAAGAGAGATTAAGAACCCGAGTTGCCGCCTCACCTTGAGTGACCAAATCAGCTTTTACCTGTAACAGAGAACGATCGCCTAATTCAGGGATAATGACACTTGCTCCATCAACCACCACATCCAATAACTTACCTTGATTGATCAGAAGGTCCATACGCGCATTTTCAAACAACGCCGATAAGTTCAACTCGGTCACCACTGGCCAATCAGGCTGAAACTCAAACTCAGCCTCTTGAATAGTAAACTCTGCTTGGAATATTCCTGAATGATCTTGATATGGATAGTTAGCTAATGGACCATGCCAGAGAATTTTAGCATCCTGAGTGTTACCTGTGATCAGTCCAGTTTCAAGGTATTCAACCAAGTCTTTACTCATACCATTAAGCGGAAAGTAGTTTGCGGCGCTAGATACATCGTGCAGCTTCACATCCGCTAACAGAGCCAAATGTGTCCCCTCTCCAAACCCTAAACGCATAGAGGCATCGATGGAGATATCCGGATTATGTAATACTAGACGCGGCAGAATTAATGCTTGTGATTTAACGTCATATTTGACATTGAATGCCTTGCCATCGAACGCAAGAGGAGCCCTAAAAGCTGAACCAAAATCTATCCGATATTTCTGCTCTGGTAGCGACAGGTATAGGGCATCGGTTTGCCAACCAAGTGCCATATCAATGGGCATTGAGCCCGGGATCTCCCCATCTGCATGCCAATTTAGTTGCTCAACATCGAGCGCCAATATTGGTACGCCGTTATCGACAGATAATTTGATAGCGTTAAGGTACCCCTTAGGTTCCAGCAACTGCCAGGTTTCAAGCATTGCCAAGTCGATACCAGGGATCAAAGGCAATAGGGGTAAAAGTGTACTTGTATCCAGACGATTTAGAGACGCTATTAACACGTTACCGCGTTTCTCAGCCATAAATTGGAGGTCAGGCCAAGCTTGCTTGTTAGTTTCAAAGGCAAGCCCATCGGTATTAAAATACCAGCCACTATCCTTAGGATACCAGCTCATACTTCCACCTTTAATCTCGAAGTTTTGCTGCTGCTCATTAAGCGTCCATTCTAGCCAACTAGGTTCAAATTCAACCTGAGCAGAACTAATGCGCCGCTGTGCAATATCGAACCAAGCTTGAAGATTAACAACTCCCTCCAATGCTAACTTACTTGAGCTATCGTAGGGATCAGCTTGTCTTGAGGCCCACTCACCAAGATCCAATGAACGCGCAGCAAGATAGATCTGTCCTTTCAAGCTGTCAGGTCGATACCCATTACCCTTAATATCCAGTTGTAAGCTTAACAACTCAACATCTGAGGCGGCACTGTCCAGATAGAGTTTTCCTTGACCCTGGTGTCTTAACTTACTATTTTTCCATCTTAGATCTTTGACATATATGGGCCTGTACTCATGCTTCTCACTCAAGAGTTGTAAGCTGGCGTCACGGATTGAGAAATGTGCCAACTGTTCAAGCAACAAGCTATAGAGCCAATCAGTATCAACAGATGAAGACGGAGCAGCCTCAGCGGTTGTCGAAGATGTTTGGTTCAACTTGTCAATATCCAATGCAACGTGAACCCCTTCGAATATCACGGTTTCAATCTGGGGGCTTAAGGTAATAATGCTCTGCCAAAAATCTAGCTTCACATGCACATCGTCAACAACTAAAGTGAAAGGCAGGTTTTCCTGAGGCGGGAGTACCAGTTTCTTAACCGTCAATGCAGGGCCAAATGCTTGCCATTCAGCGCTCAGTTCACCCACATTTACTTGTACTTGATATTCAGACTTTATGTAGTTAGCCAGCTCCGTTCTAACCTGGTCAAGCTGTGGCAATAATCCTCTAAAGAGACTGACTACCAATGCAAAGAGCACCAGTATAATGGCTAAAACTTGCCAGCAAACGCGGCTGAACTTTCGGGGACAGAATTTGGGTGACACTACATTATTACCACATCAAACTTATTCTGAGCATACATAACTTCATTCTGAAAACGAACCCGTTTACCCATATAAACACCGAGTTCGGCAACCAAATGGCTCTCCTCACCAGTTAAGCTATTGAAAACTGAGGGGGCGCAATACACCAGAAATTCATCGACGTCATAACTACGATCTAACCTAATGAGCTCTCTAAATATCTCATAAGACACCGTTTCAATGGTTTTCAAATTTCCTGTGCCCTGACAAACAGGGCACTCGCCACATAGCACATGTTCTAGGCTTTCCCGGGTTCGCTTACGCGTCATTTCAACTAAACCTAAACCGGAGAAACCACTGACATTCGTCTTAACAGTGTCATGTGACAGAGCAAGTTCTAAACTGTTAAGCACGCGTTTTTGATGCTCAGTTTTTAACATATCAATAAAGTCGATAATGATGATCCCACCCAAATTACGCAATCTTAGCTGACGCGCAATGGCATGAGTCGCCTCAAGATTAGTATTAAATATGGTCTCTTCAAGGTTTCGATGACCCACAAATGCGCCGGTATTAATATCTACCGTCGTCATGGCTTCGGTTTGATCTATGATGAGATAACCACCGGATTTAAGTTCAACCTTGCGCCCTAACGCTCGCTGTACCTCATTTTCGACATCATAAAGATCAAAGATAGGCACAGGACCATTATAGTGCTCAATCTTCTCAGCAATCTCAGGCATGAACTCATCAGCAAACGCTTGCAACTCTTCAAAAGTTTGACTCGAATCCACCTGAATTTGGTCAAGCTCGGTACCCACGAAATCACGCACAATACGCACCGGAAGCGCCAAATCTTGATAAAGTAATGATACACCTCTGCGCTTACGTCGTTCACTCACCTTAGACCAAACTCGACGCAAAAAAGCCGCATCTTGTACCAGCTCTTGTTCACCCGCGCTCTCTGCCGCTGTGCGGATAATGAAACCGCCATCTTCGTCGACAAAAGGCTCCGTAATTTTTTTAAGACGCGCGCGGATTTTTTCTGATTCGATACGTTGGGACACTCCCACATGACTCGAACCAGGCATAAAAACTAAATAACGGGAAGGAAGAGTAATGTCAGTGGTTAAGCGCGCCCCTTTGGTACCCAATGGATCTTTGACGACTTGTACCATGATATCTTGACCCTGGCGGACCAACTCTCCGATAGCACGTACAACAAAGTTGCCTTTTTCGCCTTCGGCAACACATTCGGTGTGTGGCACAATATCCGAGGCATGTAAAAAGGCCGCTTTATCTAATCCAATATCGACAAATGCAGCCTGCATACCAGGCAGGACTCGACTAACTTTACCTTTGTAGATATTACCCACTAAGCCACGCTTCATCCGTCTTTCAATATGGACTTCCTGCAGCACACCATGTTCGACTAAGGCAACTCTGGCTTCGGTCGGCGTCACATTGATCAACAGTTCAGAACCAATCTTTCGTTGTACTCTGTTTTTGACGATGCGACTCATAATTATTCACTCGCTATTGTTCTTTTGGGCTAGGCATTCAACGGCTTACTTATTTTTCAGCCAATTATTGTCGCCCATAACCAAATGAGCCATTATCGTCTTAATCGTCGTCTTAATTACAATACGCTCATCTCACGCAGCAAAGTTCGAGTCTCAACCATAGGTAAACCTACCACCGAGGAATAGCTCCCCTCGATAGACTCAACAAAACTCCCACCTAGGGCCTGTATACCGTATGCACCTGCTTTATCCATAGGTTCACCCGTGGCGATATAGGCTAAGATATCCACTTCGGATAGCTCACAAAACTTCACTTTGGTTTCGACTAAACGAATCGAAGTATTAACACCATCGGTTAATGCTACCGCGGTCATGACGATATGCATATGACCAGACAGTTCAGATAATATCTTCAGCGCATCAGCTTCATCAGCCGGTTTACCTAAGATTTTATCGCCTAAGACTACTATGGTATCAGAGCCTAAAACGAGTGGAGACAATAGTTTACCCTCTACAGCAACCTGGGTATCAGCGTTAAAGAGTGCCAAACCTGCCTGCGCTTTTTCAACAGCAAGACGGACAACAAATGTCTGTGGAGACTCTCCTAACTTGTGGCTCTCATCGATATCTGCCGATAAAGAGATAAAACTAAAATCGGGCTTTGAAAAGCCCAATTGAGCCAGTAGCTCTCTTCGACGTGGAGAAGCCGAAGCTAGTATTAACTGACAGGGTAATGTCATCTTATCTTACCTCACCTTATATAAACGTCGTACACGACGTAATAACCAAAAGACCCAAGGCCAAATAATCAAACTCGAGATAGCTGGCAGGAAAAGACTCACATCAAAGGTTACATCACCAATAATAAACTGGATCCAGAAAATCACTAAGTGATGTAAACAGATTAAACAGGCAACCATTAATGCTTGTTGCCACATAGAAAAGTTTCGTAACCGCTGAAAGTGCAGCACCACCACATAGATCACTAAAGACATAGAAAGAGCGCGGATCCCTAAATGTGCGCCCAGCATAATGTCCAACATTACACCTAAAATCCAAGCCGACAAAATATTGTATCTATGTGGAAGCGCCATTGCCCAGTAGATCATCACCAGTAATAACCAGTCAGGACGCCAGGCTTCCACCAGCTCTGGAAGTGGCATTATCTGAAATAGCATGGCTACAAAAAAACTTAACCAGACGACCCAACGGCCGTTGGCAATATGCATACTCATTCGCTCACCTCTGCACTCGCCACGATTTTTTCAGCCTTAGATAAAATCATCGCAGTCTCATCTTCCAGTGCTTCAGATGCAGGCTCGTCTGGCCAAATTAGCAAAAGGTAACGAATACGATCCAAGGCAGCAAGAGGTTGAGCGATGATATTGGCGTAGTCCTGACCATCATCTTTTATCAAACTCATTACACGAGCCACTGGGTAACCTTCAGGAAAACGCTTGCCCAGACCTGAGGAGACAAGAAGATCCCCTACACGAATATCGGTACTTTTAGGCACATAACGCAGTTCAAGCTCATCAAGCACACCAGTACCATTAGCAACGACTCTAACATCGTTTCTTGTCACCCTAACAGGGATAGCATGAGTCACATCAGATATCAGCAGCACTCGACTACTTAGCTCACTAACTTGAACAACCTGACCCACAACACCTTGTGCGTCAACAACAGGTTGACCAACAAATACACCGCTATTTACGCCATGATTGAGCACAACATATTGATGATAAGGATCACTCGCTACCTCCATCACCTCAGCCACGATCTTCTTCGAATCCATATGAACCGGAGAACCAAGCAGAGATCTAAGACGATCATTTTCTTGTCTTAAGTGTTCGAATCTTTGTAGCCGCTCACTCATCAACAGCTGTTGTCTAAGTAACTCTTTATTTTGCTGAGCCAGCATATTGCGCGTCGCTAGACTTTCAGCAGACCAATCTAAGAGTGCGCCAGGGACGTTAGCAATATACTGCAATGGACTTAATACAGATGAGATAGATTGACGAACAGGATCGAGTCGGTTGTTAGCCACGATAAGGATCACCGACAAAATAATTGCCAGTGTCAGTCTGAATTGATTAGAAATACCACGAGCAAATATGGGCTTCATAAAAAAATATAACTAATGAGAAAAACCAGCTGCAAATATCTGACAGCATGGTGATTTGAAAAGGCGATTAAACACCGCCTTTTCAACATCGATTAATTCTCTTCAGAGAAGAGGTCACCACCATGCATATCAATCATCTCTAATGCTTTCCCGCCACCCCTTGCAACACAAGTCAGTGGGTCGTCGGCAACGATGACTGGAATACCTGTTTCCTGCATTAATAGACGATCCAGATCGCGGATCAAAGCGCCACCACCAGTCAATACCATGCCACGTTCAGAGATATCTGATGCCAACTCAGGTGGAGACTGTTCGAGTGCAACCATAACCGCACTGACGATACCTGATAGCGGCTCTTGTAGCGCCTCAAGGATCTCATTGCTATTAAGAGTAAAACTACGAGGTACGCCTTCAGCTAAATTACGGCCGCGCACTTCAATCTCAAGCACTTCATCACCTGGATATGCGGTACCAATTGTGTGCTTAATGCGTTCAGCTGTCGCTTCTCCGATCAAGCTGCCGTAATTACGACGCACATAGTTAATGATGGCATCATCAAACTTATCACCGCCAATACGAACCGATGAGGAGTAAACTACACCGTTCAATGAAATAATGGCCACTTCGGTCGTACCACCACCGATATCCACAACCATGGAACCGGTTGCTTCAGACACTGGCAGACCAGCACCGATTGCAGCCGCCATTGGCTCTTCAATCAAATACACTTCACGGGCACCAGCACCCATGGCAGATTCACGAATCGCGCGACGCTCAACTTGTGTAGCACCAACCGGCACGCACACTAAAACCCGCGGGCTCGGGCGGAATACGCTATTGTTATGCACTTGCTTGATAAAATGTTGCAACATCTTTTCTGTCACATAGAAGTCGGCAATAACACCATCTTTCATCGGACGAATAGCTTGAATGTTACCCGGAGTACGTCCCAGCATCTGCTTAGCTTCTGTACCAACAGCTGCTACAGATTTTTGGCTACTACCTCGTTCACCGCGTATTGCCACAACAGAAGGTTCGTTAAGTACGATACCCTCACCGCGAACGTAAATTAAAGTGTTAGCCGTACCCAAATCGATCGAAAGATCGTTAGAAAAAATGCCACGCAGCTTCTTGAACATGTACCCAGCCTGTCTTAGTGGAGTCTGAAAATGGAAAAATCAGCTAACTCTATCAACGTCCCTGCAATGAAACAAGAGCGATGAGGTTAACATTTGCTAATGAAGCAATTTATTTGTGTTTATCATGAAAATGACCACTAAAAGAGGCCATTTATGCTCTGAAAGAGACTCCATCCATCTTTCTGCAAGAGAAACAAGTTCGGTACCCATCAAGGTCTGTTTATTTGAACAACTTTAATTAGCGTACCTCACGCCAATAGATCACCTTATCATGTCCACGATAAGTACCAAAGTAGACTGATGCTCGCGGATCATAAAGTCCGTTGGGATTATTACCCTCAAAGTTCCAATACCATTTTAACCAAGGCTGAACATGCTGTTTAAGCGGCACGACACCTGAATCATTTGGGACAGAAAAATAGATATAACCCAAGCCATTCCCAAACGTCCCGAGTTGCTTATTCAATATTGAATCTGTGTAAGCATTGATCGCCGGAAAGCCAACTGGAAAAATCATATTCAGACCAATAGTTGCCGTTTCAGCTGAAGTCTGAGTGTCATAGACAGAGCAGAGATCCTCTCTATTAGAGATCCATGTTGCCACACCGCCTGCAGACACCGCGCTGACATACTCAGTTCGTAACGGCAAACGCAGACTCTCAGACTCAGGGCCATAGCCATTTTCAAGTAACATGCGGCCGTATCTGAGTGCAACATCTTTACTTTCCCCTATATCAGTAAAAGTAAAACCTCGGCAACTTGAAACTGAGTCATCCTGATAACATATCTCGTCCTCATCGGTGACATCCTCGATGGCCAACTCAAGATCAAACAGCGCATTAAATGGTGCTACCGGAGTGGATGTTCTAAGGTAGTTCAGTTGAGCATCAACAAGATGAGCCGATGGCAGAGTTAAATACTCGATATACCCAGACTGTCCAGGCGAATTGCGGTCTTCAAGATCAACTCTAGTATCACTGTAACGGCGTCCAGACCAAGTGTTTTGTTCTGCTATATTTCTGTGTTTATATCGCCACCAATCCCCAATCTGGTAATTCCCAGTCTCAGTAACCACCCTATTGTGTTGTGCATCGAAGGTATCTTTTGCATAGCCCTTAACCTCTATCGACGGCTCTGCACCTAGGGTGAAGCCAAAAGGCTGGTCCATATAGGTAAACGTGCCACAACTGTGATCAAGTGTCGGCATATTACCGATGATTTGTAGATAGGCAGGCGTAAAGCGACCAAAAATGTCACTACTATAGCGGTCTATTAATACGGACTCATAGTCCAGTGCCCGCTCTAAGCTTAGCTTCATGGTGCCAACCTGATCCCAGCTCTGGTTATTTAACACCTCGAAGGTTTCACTCCCAGTTAGCTGAAAATCAATATGAGTAACACTAAGCACACCATTAGTTCCACTGCTAGGTTGAACTAATGCCGAACCTATTTTCACGCTAGGGTGAACAAAATTTTGTAGTGCCTTATTATCACTAAAGTCACTATCCCCCTCTTGCTGCCAACATACCGCTTTGACCTGCATTGGAAAATGCTCTACAGCTGCGGCCAACACCTGACAGCTTCCATCATAAGGATCACTGCTTGTACAAAGATTACTGCCAGCCAGATTAGAAAAATGAAAACCCTCTGGCGCAGCGGTGAACTCATCTGTGTGAGCCAGTTCTAATACTTCGGTGCCACCACTGGGAACATTAACTATGTGGGTGTATTGCGCCACTAACTTGACCACCCCAGCCTCAGGGTAGTTAGCCGTTAACCTACCGACACCATTGGCATCAAACCACACTTTTATCCCCTCACTCTCACCACCAGCAATATTAGTGGTACTCGTTGGGTTTATACTTTTGAGTTCAAGTTTTTCTGGATTATTCACACTAGCAGGCCTGACGTAGTCAAAACTGAAATTTATCAGCTTAGTGTCATTGGCTAGTAATGGTTTGCATTGCTGTGTTTGAGTATCTTTAGTGACCGCAAACAGCTCAAACTCAGCGGTTGTTTTACAGGAAGGGGAATTAGGAACATCGAAATAAAAGCCTGTATCTTGGTAATGCAATAAACACTCATCTAGTGCGACTTCGGTACTGTCAATAAAGCAACGATAGGGAGCGGATGGTACAGAGCTTTCTAGGCCCACTCGAAACTGCCACCCGCGGCATGCCAAAGTTCGGTCGCTGGGTCTGTATGCCCTGTAAAGCTAACATCGCTATATTTAACGCCATTTTTCGTTAACTCTACAGTCGAGATCTGGGCTGATTGTGTCGAGCAGTTATCGTTATTACAAGCTTGAATCGTGATATCCTTCGCCGCACAGCTCAGTGCTCCCGATGAAAAATGGATCCGGTAATGATTTAATGCCGACACATCATCAATCAACTCTAGCGCAACAAACCCATATCGCTCAGCGATATGATCTCTTTCAACATTCTGATATCTATCTTCATCTGTCACCATACTGACAGTATCATTTGTTAGCAGACAACGTCGTAGCCAGCCGCCATTATTACCGGCTCTTGAACTTTTACCCGCGACAAAAGTGGGAGGATTGCTAAAGCCTAATAGGGATCGTGTGTAGCCACATTGCTGATTAAGGTCGACAACATGATCTTCATTCGTTGTCGAAAAATTGGAACCAAATTGATATTGGATCTGCTCCCCTGCGACAGAAATAGTCCCATCACCACTTTGCAACGCTAAATAGCCTACTTTCTCTTTATTCAATTTATTCAGTTTTATATCGCCTGGCTGACAATATTTATTACCATAGCCCAAGCCTGGTCCAGCATCAACGACCTCTGAAACATCGATGCCAATAAACACATTATTCTGATCCCATTTCGTCGTGCTGGTTAACCAACATCTGTTGGCCGTTGTTTGAATTTGATTCAATACTACATCATAGTTTCGCCGATTCGTTACTCGTTGATAGCTTCCTGAATTTTGATACAAAGGCTCTTTAACCTCCACCACTCCGGCTTTAAGGTAACTGCCATCCGATAACTTGTGTTCACCGATTGTCGTCGAAATCCAATGTAGCTCAGGCATTTTCAATGACGGTTTATATCGATAACTTGAGCTATCAGGCTCCTTTTGAGACCAAGTGAATCCGCGATTAGACACCTGAGTAATAAATACCGAAGCCGGGCCGTCATTACTGTATGGGTTGTTAGTTGAAACCGTCGGCATTAAAAAGATAAGAGGAGTAACGTCTGAGTCAAAAGCTGAATCAAAAGTCACAGAATTGCTCGTCGCTTTGCCAAACTTAAAATCAAATTTTTGAGGTGATATATTACTCGCATTAATAATGCTGTTTTTTTCCATTTTCAAACGGCCACTGGTCACTCGTCCAATAACAACCGCGTTATCTTTCAAAGTAATATGGACGTCCGCATAGATAAGTGCATTAACCACAGAATTCCCTTTTAACTCTAAATGGTCATATACAACTAATGTTGTCACGCCAGTTAAATTCTCCGCGATGGTAAAATCTTTAAGATGTGCGTGCTTTTCACCAATAAATATACGGACCTTTCCTTGGGGGCGGATAATCAAGTCTTTGCCCTCATTTTCTATCTCTTCAATCCAGTAATCACCTGACGGAAAAATGAGCTCTCCACCACTTTTTAATTCCAAAGATTCAATGCGGTATTCTTGATAGGCTGTTGAGAATGTAATTACACATTCATCATCAATTTTTATTTCTTCAAATTCTGAGTTGCCATTTGTACCTAAATTGATTGACCCACCAGGGCAACACTCTATTTCAACATTGCTATTGGCTTCTTTAAACGCGTTAGCCCCAGTCAAACTGATGCCAGCAATATCACGACCAGTAATTGAACAATTACGTGCTCCCCCATTACCGGTATCACAACCATCAGACGGCCAATCCTTATGCCCTTCACTTGAGGAACAAAAGTTTAAATCTAAACCTTCAGTTCCATTAATTTTCGCATTGTGTTTCTGTTCTAATTGTTTGCTATAAGCACCAGCACCACTACATTGGTAGTTAGATGTTTCATGATGGCCCTGTGCAACAGCAGGAAAGGTTATATGCAAGTCAATATCATCAAAAGCCCTGACTGGCAGGGTTAAACTAATAAATAGGAATAAAAATAATACATTGATAAGAGTCTTTCTAATCACGGAATTCAACCTCATTACTGCGACTAACTTATAGGTTGTCACCATAACGAGTGCTATCAATGGCGGTTAAAGAATAAGTCACAGTGATAGCAAACATACTTATGGCATTAATAGTTGTTTTTGAAAACAAAATAAAAACACTGAATGCTATCAATGGGATACGTTATGAACAATAGCTGAAAGATTAACATTTTAGAATGGAGATTTTTTTTATCAACAACGTGACGCAGGACACGAAACGATGCCGTTTTGCGGTTAATTATGCAGTAGAATGCCTAGGAGAACACTCACTGCAAAACGAACAATAAGGAATTAGCATTCAATGTTTTCCGCTCTTTTTCGCAGCAAGTTGTCCTAGTTTTAATTCACTTCACGCCAATAGATCACTTTATCGTTGCCACGATAAGTACCAAAATAGACTGATGCTCTCGGATCATAAAGCCCGCTGGGATTGTTACCTTCATAGTTCCAATACCACTTCAACCAAGGCTCAACATGTTGTTTAAGCGGCACGATACCTGAATTGTTTGGTACAGAAAAATAGATATAATCTAAACCATTTCCAAGCGTCCCAACTTGCTGAATTAATGTTGGATCCGTGTAAGCATTGATCGCTGGAAACCCAACCGGAAATGCCATGTTTAGTCCCATAGTTGCTGTTTCAGCCGTATCAACTGACGTCAGGGTGTTATAAACAGAACAGGAATCATCTGTATTCGTTACCCAAGTCGCCACTCCTGCCGACACGGCACTGACATACTCAGTTCGCAGCGGTACACGTAGGCTCTCAGACTCGGGACCGTATCCATTTTCAAGCACCATACGGCCGTACCGTAGATCTTGTGTCGATATATTTCTAGCATTACAGCCCGCCCCACTACAGGCTCCTACACTAGCTGCGTTCATGTCCGGATCTTTAATAAAAGAGTAATGAGTTCCCCCTTCACCATCATCCATCACCACCCCAATATCGAGTGACTGGTATGGGCCATCTAGCGTGTTCCCAAGGCGACTAAATTTTATATTATCAACAATATCAACCTTCCCCCGCACCTTTCCTCCAGTATCAGAAATTGGCCAAGCTAATGTTGATAAACCTGATAATCTTGCCCCTCTATTTATACCATCAAGGTTATTTGCGGCAACCAAGCTGGCTGTCGCCTTCGCAAAAGCACCGAAATAATTAGTGGTAATGACGTCCTCAACATTTTTTGCACTAAGAGTCATCATTAAAGAAAACGGCTGCTCCATATAGCTAAACGTATTACTGCAAGCAGGCAAAATACTCCAATTTGATAATTCAAAATGAGCAGGAAAAAAACGGCCAATAGGATCACTTATTCCAGATTCAATAGCCCTATTGACTCCAAAATATAACGAAGGAGGGTTAGCTGTGATAGTAAATACACCAACTTCCGAAACCGCACGAGTTAAGGTATTGGCACCATCTGTAGAGACCACATGATCATAGTCAGCAATCTGGTCAGCATCGACACCACTGCTAGGAGCTACAAGATTAAAATTGAGGCCAACATCCTGATGAGCATAGTTTGGTGTAGATAAGTTGTCACATAAATCGGCATCACTATCACTTGCCCAAGCCATAGCCTGCACATCGAATGTAAAACTCTCACCAGCCTTTTTAAAAGGAGGACAGCCTGCATCACCAGCAGCACAAGTTGTCTCAGGTAACACACACAAACCTTTAGGGTAACGGACAAAAGTATCAGCCCCATTCATAACTAATCCTGCATCATCTCCAGTTCCTGTATAACGGGCATTGAGAGTCATCTGCCCAGCATCTGCATAATTGACATCAACGGTTGCTTGCCCTTGAGCATTAAAGGCTAAATTTAACGGTACTGAGGTGGCTAAACTTAAACCTGCATCAATAGTCGTTGTGCCAGACTTCACGCTTACTTTTTTGCTTCCCGTACTTGGATCAGTATAACTACTCCAAAACGCAACAGACTTAGTTTCATTCGCGAAGTTTGCAATACACTGTTGGCTGGCCCCATCAGTTTTCACTGCATGAACAAGAATACCCATTGACGGTTTATTGGAGAATTCATCTGGAATGCCATTATTGGGTATGGCAGTAATATCCCCAAATACAAAACCACTATCAGCATAAGTTAGCGTACAGTTTGCAACTGACGGTGTGGAGTTGCCAATACGGCAAAGAGTTTGACTAAAAGGCTTTGCTCCAGGGATAGATCCCGTCACCTCCATTGTTACATTGCCAATGGTTGTTCTACTCAGCTGGATCTGTGCGGTTCCGCCACTGAAAGTCACCTGATTACCTACCACACCTGTACCACTCCACCCCCCTCCTCCTGTGACAGTTGCCGGAGTAAGTGTCGCAACAACCTCTTCTTGTATCGTTTGAGTACAAGCAGCATCTGCACACGCTTTAATCGTTACATTCTCAGGACTACATGTCAGAGCACTACCGGAATGAGTAAGCTCGAAGTGATCAATAACCACACCAACAGGTCTAGACTCTAACGCACAGATTTCAATATTATCAATTTCATGAACATTATCTGAACCACCAGTCGACCCAGTTAATGAGAGAATAAAATCTTGAGGAACGACAGCTTGACCTGTTTGGCTCACAGCATTGAACGCCGGAACGATAGAAACAAATCCACCACTAGTTTTCCGCTGAATTTCAACCATTGATTCCCCTGCAACTCTGGAGTCAACAGTAATACGATATCTGTGTATCGGACTGCCATTATTGTCATCGACTTTGGGGTTTAAACAGTTCCCGTTAGTATTGGTTGTACCGTTATTACAAGCCCCTTTTAAATAACGATAACCTGACGTTCCAGAGCCTGAACCTCGCACAGCAACACTTTGGCGTCTCTGACCAATATTACTGCTGCCACCCTCACCAGAAAAATTACCATATTCATCGATACCTACACCTAACCAACCGCCAGCAAACCCATCTAACCCAGGCTTAAATCCATAACCTAATGGACCACCAAATGCTCCCGGTTGTGGAGTAATCCTCGCATCAGACAATACGACGGCAATACCATCAGCTCCACTACCACCATAGGCAAAGTGATCAAATTCAACTACCACTAAGTTCTCAGCTGCTGGAAACAATCGTTGATAAGTAGCTGACGTGGATTGATTATTTACATCTTGCGTCTGTCTTAAGCGGCCATTAACAATTGCTGGCGTAAAGTTGCCATTACTGCGTGCTACTACCCAGTTATCAGTTAAATCACCTTGGGAGAAATCATCATTGAAGCAAGTTAGCTCTTGTTCTTTTTTCTCTAGCGCAACAAAACTATAAAACTCATAGACGTGCCGCCTATCAGTGTCCCTATAGGTATCCTCATCGGTCACCATGCTGACTCTGTTGTTGGTCAGTTTACAGCGTCTTAACCAGCCACCATCTCCACCACGCCTAGAGTTTTTACCCGACACGAGAGTAGGGATATTACTAAAACCCGTTAGCGTACTCTCACTGCCACATTGATACGATAAATCCCCTGTACCTGGTGCGGTGCGATAGTTACGACCAAATTGATAGATGATTTCATCACCGTCAAAATTAAACGTTCCAGTACCCGACTCAATGGCCAAATAACCAACTTCCTCATTTTGTAGTGAGTTAATGTATCCAGGACGACATCGATTCCCCGAACGCACCTCCGAGGCCTCCATGGCTAACTGGGCTCCTGAGTTGTAGAACTGTGATGTCGTCGTCAACCAACAATTATTTATTGATGTTTGTTTTTGATGTAAAAATACATCGAGATCAGAATCGAGAGGTATATTGGTGTAAGGACTATTGTTAACACCAAACGCTCTATTTTGATTGATCACTTTGGCCACTAACTCAGTGCCATCTGACAAGGTGTGTTCACCTGGCGTCACTGCGATCCAATGTACCTCTGCCATAGGTAATGAAGCTTTATAGCGACTAGCTGGGCTAACAGGCTCCTCTTGGCTCCATGTGAACCCCGTGTTGGTAATATTGGCTGGAAAAACCGACGCTGGACCATCAGTACTGTCAGGGTTATTGGTTGAGATGGTTGGCATTAAGAAAATTATCGGCGTGACGCCAGTTTCGAATGGCTTATCGAAAGTCACAGTGCCAGAAAAGGCTTTGCCAAATTGAAAATTAAACGAAGACTGAACGTTCGTGCACATACCACCAAAGTCTGCATCTTCAATAGCATCATCTTCAAAATCAACCTCGCCATTTCCACTAATAGAGAGTGCTCCAGCTGACGCTAATGCACCATCAATCTTCGCATTGCCCGCCATACTGACCGATCCGGCAACATAGACGATCCCATTAATTCTATTATTTCCCGCAACTGACAATGAACCTCTGACATAGATAATTAAATCTTCAGTGTCACCAGAATCATTAAGAGTTGAGTTATTTAGGGATAAACTATCGAAATAGAGCCGGGTTGTCTCGCCATTAGTACTTAGAGACGAGCTGTTATTAAAACTACCAGCATCAAAATCATAGTCTCCAGGCGTGAAGCCGGAACTATGGCCTGAACACCCCCCTCCACTACAAGTTAAGTTCCCTAAACTCGGACCAATATTAATCGGTGGGGTTAACCCATTAACCCCTAAGTTACCAGTAGGAGGATCAGTAAAAACCTCATCACACTGGGGAACGGCGATCGCCATGGTGGGAAGCAGTAATATAGTCAGTATTATCAAGCGTACAATATTAATCACGGGCTTCTACCTCCACGCTACGGCTGACGCGTAAGCAGTTGACATCATTTCCAGTGCAATTTCCGGTTTGACAAGTCGCGGTGCTAGTGATCCTATATTGTGTCACGGTGCCAATTGTATTGGTGTCATTACAAGAGATCGCAATACTACAGCCGTGAAAACCCACAAGAGTGGGGTTATCATTACCGATATCCCATGAGCTGGTTACATTACTGCACGAAGTCGCTGTGTTATCGGTTGCGGTTAAGGGAAACAGTTGAGCCAAGGCTCTATCAGCGCCCGTATTTGCAGTCGCAAAAGCACGCGTCCCCCACACTTCTAAATTGACCTGCTCGTCAGCATCCTCAAGCACATTCATTAACGAAGTTGCCATTAGAAACATCACTGTGATCACAAAGATACCAATCACCAATGCACTTCCCTCTTGACTTGAAAGAGCCTTTTTTAAATGAGTGCCTTTAGAGGCATTGGCAAACAAAAACTTATTAGGGGACATTGATCACCTGCACCTGGTGCTGATATTGAAACACTTGGCCATTAACCGAAAACGTAGGTGTTAATTGAAGCATGGCATTATTGACTAAGCTAGAGGGCGTTAATAGGATCGGCTGGTCGCTCACAAGCGCTAAGTTATTAGTAATATCCTCTGCCATTAATGCTCCTCCACTCATGGTACTCGGTGTCGGTTGTGTCGTCTCTAGCCCATAACCTGCATACCGCCACAAAGTCCCATCGGACTGAAAACAGTAACTAACAGGGCCGTTAATCATAAAGTATCGTTGAATTGGAGAGGATTCAGCAAATCGCACAGCTCTATCGAAAGTGACCAATCCACTCGATTGATTAAACTCTTTGACATCAAATAAACGCCCAGAGGTTCCGGCAGGAGTAGCCGCATAAATATCACTTGTCTTTAAAGGATAGACCAGCATCTGATGGACACTATTTAGCCCTTGAGAGGGGGGAATAACAGTACCGGTTAAACTTGCTGGAGAAGGAACAAATGGCAACTCAATGTAGGAAGCACTTGCCTGAATAGGAACAAACTCCACACATTGGTAACTTGCATTAGTGTTCGGCGGTGCTGGAGTTAGACGAATGCTATTAGGCACAGCATTTCTTAATTCCCGAGTCATGCGTTCAAGAGCAAAACGACTCTGACCCAACACCTGTTCAATCGAAGTAGACTCGACAAATATTCGAGTACCCAGTACAACAAAACTACTGACTCCTAAGGCTAAAATACCTAGAATAATGATCACTGTGACCATCTCGACTAAGGTAAAACCAAGACCATGTTTACCCCCTCTTATGCCATTCATTAGTAATTACTCCGAATGGCATCATAGGTTATGGCTTCACCACTTGGTGTTGTCACACTAATGGCAATAAGTTTGCTGTTTCTATTTGGATTAGGGTAGGTAACACTGACCGATAATAGATAGTTCTTATACTGGCTCAGATAGGTGTCATTAGAGTTAAGCATCTTACTATTCTGATTTAAGCCGTTGTAATCATCGACATCATTAAAAGTGTTTCGGGTCTCTCCAGTATCTGGCCCTAAGTCTGCTGCAGGTGTACAAGCCAGCCCTGCGGGTAAGCCTAAATCCGGTCTAGCTGCAGCACCACAAGCTGGCACTCCACCATTAGCATTGGTATTTTGATCGTAACGCTTACCCCAGATCTCATTGAGAAGAGAGTGCGCTAACTCAGCAGAGCGAACTCTACTTAGCGTGTCTACGGCACGATCAGCCTGAGGAAACATCATCGTAGCCAGCATAACCAAAGCGATGCTGAGCACGACCATACCAACAACGAGTTCTATCAAGGTAAAGCCTTTGGCGCGACTAAATAAACTAGTTGTCTTAAAGGGGTTAGCTAGCATGGATATACCCTTGACTCTCAATATTAATGACTAAAGTTTCATCTGCAATCACATTTATACAGGGCCCAGAGCAAACTAAACTAGGAATGCCATTATTGTTACCACTAAAATCAATATTGAAACTTGTGTCACCATTAATAAGTGAGAGGCTGGCGTTCCCTTCAAAGTTACGTTTTGACTCTGTCGGATTCATAGCAACTGTACACGCCAGATCACTGAACCTTTTAAACTGATAACCTTGAGTATCGACAGCAACTCGATAGCACTGGCCCTGAGTGTTCATCGCGAATATTTGAGCTTTGCGAAGTTCACTAATGAATTCACCTCGCAGCGTAAAAGCGCTGTAGCTGGAACTGGTCAACATACGCGGCAAAACAATCACTGAGAGTATGCCAATCAAAATAATAGTGGTCACTAACTCTACCAGAGTAAACCCGGTCGCTCTATGCATCGGTTCCCCACCTGTAAAGGCTTTCTATTTTATGCTAATGATTATCAATTAATAATTTATTAAATAAGGCAAATAAATTTATAATTATGCACTTTAGCTCATGATACAGAGTTATAGCATGTATAAAAAGACCCGCATTGCAGGCCTATAAAAATTGAAGTAGTTATCTTTAACCTATACCAAAACAATATTAATTAGAAATACCTAACATACGAAGGGATCTTGAGCCGTGGCCGGAGTGTAAAGTGTATAAGTCGGCACCGAGGTTGATGTTGCTTCCATATAAACAAAGTGACAGGTTGCGGCTGGTGCACCTTGAGGACTAAATGCTAACCCTCCGCCTGTAACAGCCGTTGACACTCTACATCCATTGCCGCAGCAATCGCTGTTGCATCTTCAGGCAGATAGCCAAACACCGTTTGTATCGGCGTCCCCGTGCCTATGTCCACCCCTGCTGTATTCCCCGTATTAGCATACGGCATCAGCGATACGTTCTTCACCTGCAATGGACGCTTTGGAAAACACCAGAGAGTTCGCTCCCTGCAAAGAGGCCCTAAAGCCACTAAAGTGGATGCTTTAGCATCCGATTGAAGATTGATAAATTTAGACGCTGCGGTTACCGCTAAAATGCTTAAAATGATGATAACTACCACTAACTCGATTAAGGTAAAACCTAGCTATTTTACTCTTACCATCACTTTACCTCTATTTGAAAACTACAGTTCACACTCGGTACGCAACCAAACTATCCTAATCTTACTTAAACTCAGTTTAGTCAAGCATTAGGATTTTGGGCAATTGGTCACAGGGAAGATATAGCTCAGATTTAGATATAAAAAAGCCTGCAATGCAGCAATGCCGGTAAATTAAGCTTACTGGCATTTTTTATTTCTGACATATCTCTGTGGCCTCCGCTTAACGGTTCTAGGAAAAGACCGAGTTCGTCGAGGCTCTAAAATTAGGCTCTCTGCCATATCATAGAAGTATTTTAGTTGCCCAGGGAGGCTCCTGGTGTCGAGTAGGGCAAACCTACTAAAAGCCTCAAAATGTGAGCCAAAGAACCATTAAAAATCAACTGATAAGGGAGATAATCTCCTTTGAGTTGATGACACATTTTCACCATCTGATAGCGTACTAAATTGTAGGTGAGTAAGATCCCCCACAACTCCTGCTTAACGAGCTCTGGTAGTCGACTTCTCAACGTTAATCGATTGCCTAGCATGTATTGCTTCTGCTCCCGGTAACCCAATTCTATTTCCCATCTATGTGCATATAGGTCAGCGATGTCTGTAACGGGATAGCGCATCGGATCAGTCATTGAGGTCAAAACCGAGTATTCTTTGCCATTAATCTTTCGACTTATTAACCGCACTTCTAGCTCATTTGGCAACTCAGGCCAGCGTTTTCGGGCATGTGGATTACTTTTTAATTGAACGATCTTATCGTTGCGTCCTAAGCTGCGGATCACCTCATATTGGACATTTTTCTTCAAGTGGAGCAGCCAGTGTCGCTCAGTACCAGTGGTTTGCCACTGATACAGCAGTCCAAGTGAATAAAAGCCTCGATCGAACGGTGTCAGACTATGGTCTGGAGTCGAGTCGATAAGTTTCTCAGCCAAAATCATCTCGTTAACAGCATAATCATCAAAAGCACTGGCGGTAATAAGGTGGTTACTCAATTCCATTTGGCAGACCATACGCACTTGAGGATATTGAGTGTTTTTGGGCGTGGTGAATACCTCTGCATTATCAGGTGTATCTTCCGTTCGCCACACTACACCATCGACTCCTAGTAACATCAGTCCACTCCAAGCTGGATGTAGATCTTCTACGATTCCAATGAGCTTGAGTACACTCAAACAGCGCTTTCATTGCTGCTTCACCTAGAGCTTTCCGTCGTTGAGTTAAGGCGCGAGGAGCGACAAATGGCTTACCCTCTCTATCGACGATATCGAGCATATTAACAATGTGAGCCATGGACTTATCGTTATAGATAGCCATCCCGATGAGAAGCCAAGCCATTGACTCCAATGTTAACTTTCGTTTTCTAAGGGTTACCGTTTCAGTCAATGCATACGCTTCCTCTATCAATTCTAGAGGGAGTAGGTCAGCGAGGATTTCAACTTGATGAGGTTTTAGTTGGTTGATGATGTCAAAAGCTTGAGAAACATGCATAAAAAAATCCGAGACCTAGAGATAGGACTCGGATTCTGAAGCATCTAGAAGATCAGTCAACCGATCGATAAATCACTAAATGATCAGCATTGCTGCAATGCAGACCTTTTAAAAATTAAAACAATAATTAACAATCATCTACACTTGGAGCAGGACTGACTACTGGGACAACGCTAGTACTGGTAGCTTGAGTATAAGTAAACTTACAAGCAGCAGGAGCACCTCGTTGCCAAACTGTAACAACTGCAGCAGCAGTGCCAGGAAAAATAATCCAATCATTGCTGCCTGTTGTATTCGTTGGATCAGTAGCACTAGTACCAACATCAAACTTCACATCGATAGCATTTTCCAGCTCATCTTGATCAGATTGAATATATCCAAAATTTGTAACAGCATCAGTCCCCGTTCCGATATTAACAGCGGGTGGTGGTGTTGCCCCCAATGCTAAACTCTCTTGACCAGAGATTGCTGCTTTAGAATAAACTAGAGAGTTTGCTCCTTGTATCGCAGCTCTCATACCTTGAAGCGCAGAAACACGTGCGTCTGATTGAAGGTTGATAAACTTAGGTGCTGCAGTAACAGCAAGAATACCTAAGATAATAATAACAACCACTAACTCGATTAATGTAAAACCATTTTGTTTTTGAGTTTTCATTATAATTTACCTATTAACAGCCATTATCTAAGATAACATAAGTTGGGAGCGTAGTGGCGTTTGCCGCTTCAGTGTAAGTTAATGTACAACCGGCTAAGGTTGATCCAGTACCCGTCGTCGCGGGAGCACCGTTTTGAGAAATTACAGCAACTGCTGGATCTGCTGTCGATGCAACAACGATCCAATCTGTGCCTGCGGTACCAAAGTTTGCATCGACAGCATTATTAAGTTCTAAAACAGTAGCTTGTAAATAACCAAAATCTGTTTTTGCATTCAAAGCAGCTCCGATATCAACACCATCAGTACCGGTCCAAGTGGAAGATGCTTTCTTCTCATCACCAGCTAAAGCTGCTTTAGCGAATACAAGAGCATTTGCACCTTGAATAGCACCTTTAACACCTTGAAGTGCAGACGCACGTGCATCAGACTGTAGATTGATAAATTTAGGCGCAGCTGTTACCGCAAGGATGCCTAAAATAATGATAACGACGACTAACTCGATTAGGGTAAAACCACTTTGTTTATTCATTTAAGAACCTCATTTACAAACTGTATAGTTATTTTATACAGTTAAATTATCTATAAAAAATCAGTCAGTCCTTTTGACACAATCTATTCAAACTACGTGCCTAAACCTTATTATTATTAACACGTGACTACCTTAGTAGCAGTTAAACTTTTATATGCACTTTGCTACGCATCACTCACCTCTCCATCATGACAACTGAGAAATGCGTATAAATTATAAATCATTCGAGAAGCTCACCACTTGCCCTGTGCCTGGGTTGTAAGTCACTCCCTTAGCACCCGCTGTTGTTAGATCAGGTTGAGGACTGGCCACGCCCGTTGTCGGATCTAATCTCAGTGAAGCAATTAAGTGATACACACATACATCTAATCCAGGAACCAGCTCACCGGTTATTGCTGTACCAGTTCCACCAATATTGCCAATAACACTCACGACATATCTCTGCTTACGAGCATCCTGATTTATCTGTACGTTTCGAGGAGCATTTTGCAAAACTGCATTAAACACTTCCTGACAAGTCGCATCGGTCATCGTGGTCGCATCCGTATTGCCAATGCCAGATTGAGGCGACCCCGTAGGAAAGCCAAACCTCTCATCCAAATAAGTTCGGGTACCGTCAAGGATCACTGAGTCATTTCGACGTCCATCGACTTCCCACTGTGCACGAACAAAACCAACCGCCGTTGCTAATCCACCTGATACGCCATCAACACTCGCATCTTCTGCATCATCGGTGACATTTAAAAAACGAGGAATGGCAGTCGCCGCTAACAAACCTAAAATAACAATCACGATGACAAGTTCAATTAAAGAAAAACCTTGCTGTGATCTACTCTTTTGGTTTTTCATATAACCTTTTAACTCTTTATTCATGATACCCCCTATAACACCTTGTACAATTCTAACAGTTCATAGCATTTTGGAAACCTATGAAATAGCTAAATTTAGTCTTTAAGCAAAACTTTTACTCTACCAGACCGCAAATCGTAACGTAATTCACCAAAACTTCCATCAATATAGCTACAAACATCTCTTTGAGGGTCAAAAATAGTTACGATCTGTTGCCTTTCAGTCTCTCGCCCCAATAACAAACCCCAAAGCTGTTTACACCCGTCCATATCTCCTTGGTCGAGTAAAGGCCAACCTCCTTTACTCATTTTAATGAGCACTAACACTCGCTCTTTATGCTGACTTTGGTCATTTGTGTTAAAGGAGTTCCAATCTAAAGGCATCGACTCTGGTCTTCCTTGAGCAAACCACTGAGCTTTCACCATAGCTAATATATTAATCAGCTTTGTATGATCCCTCTTGAGACTTTGTGCACCGATGTTGTCCACCGAATCAAAATACTTAAAACCTAAAATAGCTAACAGTGCCAGAATAAGCAGCATCGAAACCACCTTGCCAAATACCTGCAGTAATTCACCGTCAGCCTTTTGCTGGTTCAGCATACTATTGAGAACCTTTAAACAACTTATGCATTAGTTTCCACCTTTAATGACCTTGATCATGCCCCACCATTTAGTTAAATAAATACCTTTTTATCAGTCATAAACAACCACTACCTTTAACGATCTTGAACATGTCCCACCATCGAGCTAAATAACTGTCTTTTTGTTATCCTTTAACCACGTTGAGCATGTCCCACATTGGTAAATAAATGCCCAATGCAAGTATCAATACTATGCAGGCCACGAAACCAATCAAGATAGGTTCTAGCTTCGCGGTTAAGTTTTTTAGATCATAATCCACTTCACCTTCATAGAAATCTGCAGCATCATTAAGTAGCTGATCAATCTGTCCGGTCTCCTCACCAACAGCCACCATTTGCAGCACTAAAGGCGTAAAGAGATGACTTTGATTGGAGACTCTCAACATAGAATCACCCGACTCTATTCCTCGGCGCATGGCCACTATACTGTCGTGCATGTAAGCATTATCCACAGCATCAGCGACCAAACTCAATGCTTGTGTCATGGGAACACCGGCACTCAGCATCATTGAGAAACTTCGACAATAGCGTGACAAGGTTGAACGCTCAATGATACTGCCTACGGCGGGGATATGTAGCTTCCATTTATCCCACTGTTTCTCACCTTTCTCAGTGCTATGCCAATAACGAATACCGATAAATGTCCCTATGGCTCCGATTAACATGATCGGCCAGTAATTAACAAATAGATTTGAAGTGCCGATTAATATCTTAGTCGCCCAGGGAAGATCGGCTCCGAAACGTGAAAACATCTCGGCAAATTTAGGGATCACCATGATATTGAGGATAACCATGGCTAAAGTGATCGCCACTAACACGAATATAGGATAACGCATTGCCGCTTTAATCCGGCGACGAGTCTCTTGTTCGCGCTCTATATAGCCAGCAAGCTGGATGAAAACATCTTCTAACTTACCCGTGTTTTCACCCACATGGACCATCGAGATAAAGAGTGCACCGAAAATATCTGGATGATGGTTCATTGCAGATGAAAGCGGGCGGCCCGAAGTAAGCTGCTCAGAAATATCGTCCAGTGCATCTTTCATCCGTTGAGAGTGAGTGGTTTCAGATAAACCAGCAATGGCACGTAAAATAGGAATGCCTGATCGAGTCAGCGAATACATCTGCCTTGAAAAAATTTGCAGCTCATCCAAGCTAACCTTAGCTTTAAACAAATTGCCCAGATTAAACGAGACTTTTTCTTTATTCTCATTAAGCTCTAATGGGATCACCGAACGAGACATAAGTTGATCGGCAGCCGCATTTTCCGTCGCGGCATCAACCACTCCGGTAACCTGCTTACCCTGCGCATCTCGACCTCGATATTTATAGACTGGCATTCGCTTTTCCTATCATCCTAGCGCTAGTAGGCATATACCAATAAATATAAGCAGCTTTAACCATCATCAGACCTCAGTCTCATTCCGCTTCAATAGAGATGCTTGAGACTCGGTAACATCTTCAACCAGTTTGGCAACTTCTTCGATAGTGGTAACTCCTTCAGCAAGGTATTTCATTGCAGAAATGGCTAATGGAGTAAAATTAGGACTCTCATGAGCGGCTCGAGCAAAATCGTGAGGATTACCTGTTCGCATCGCATCGACCATGGCATCATCCAATTCTAATATCTCAAAGACACCGACACGTCCACGATAACCACTGCCATTACAGCTTTGACAACCAGACCCCACTCTAAACGTGGCCTGTGAAAAGTCTTGCTGGCTGACCGAATCCAGCCAAACCTTATCTTGTGCGGTGAGCTGATATTCTTTCGAGCAGTTTTGACATACACGTCTTACGAGTCGCTGGGCGATAATCACTCTTAATGCACTCGCCACCAAATAGCTTGCAGCCCCCATGTCCAATAGGCGTAGCGCGCTGGTTATAGCGTCATTAGTATGCAGAGTTGATAGTACAAAGTGACCGGTTAACGCGCCCCTCAATCCGATCTCTACCGTCTCTTGATCACGCATCTCACCCACCATAATAATATCGGGATCCTGACGTAATGTAGTTCTTAACACCTTGGAAAAATCTAACCCTATTTTATGGTTAACTTGAACTTGATTAATTCTTGGCAGTTGGTACTCGACAGGATCTTCAACGGTAATGATTTTGCGATCTGGAGTATTCAACTCACTTAACACACCGTATAGCGTTGTGGTTTTACCGCTACCTGTTGGACCTGTTACCAGTAACATACCGTGTGGTCGCTTAATCTGCTTACGTACCCGAGCTAAAATTTCTGGCGGCATACCCGTCTCATTCAATGTCAGCAAGCCAGCAGATTGATCAAGAAGACGCATCACAACTGATTCACCGTGATAAATGGGCATAGTTGACATACGCACATCAATTTTATGTCCTTTTATCTCCATATGAAAACGTCCATCCTGAGGCAGACGTTTCTCGGAGATATCTAGGCCGGCCATCAGCTTAAGTCTTAATACTAGAGCTGCTGCAATACTGGATTCAGGCAGAATATTCTCATGCAGTTGACCATCGATTCGCTGACGGATCCTTAATACTTTCTCACCGGGTTCTATATGCACATCTGAAGCTCGCATCTGCACAGCATCTTCAAAGATAGATTGAAGCAGCTTAACAACGGTTGTTTCATTGTCACTGTCACCATCGGTTAAACTAGCAAGATCAAATTGCTCGTCAGCGGAATACTCCTCTTCCAGCTTTCCCGCAATTGCAGCAATTTGATCCGTTCGACGGTATAAGTGATCGAAAGCATCGAGTAACTGTTGTTCAGTAACCACCGCGATTTTCATCGCCTTCGGTGACAGTAGAGTCTCTATATGATCCATAGCTTGTAAATCTGCAGGATCGCTCATGGCAACTAGCGCGCTTTCTCCATTATCTTCAACAACTAATGCACGAAAACGACGGGCTTGAACTTCAGGTAATAGATTGACGATTTCGGCAGGTATCGCTCTGCGACTGATATCGAGAAATGGAATATTTAGCTGCTGAGAAAGAAACCTAAGTAACTGCTCCTCTGATAGACAATTTAAATCTATCAAGGTACGGCCTAGCTTCTTACCTGTGCTTCTTTGCTCACTCAAAGCTTGAGTCAGTTGAGAATCACTAATAATCTGCTCTTGCACAAGCAGATCACCCAAGCGCATTTTTAACTTTGGTTTCACAGATCTTCTCCTAACTGCACTAATCTGGTTTCAATATAGTCCACCGCTTGCACCGATAATCCCTGCTTTGGCACCGCTTTGTAAAAGAGGGCTTGTCGATAGGCTTCTATCGCTATTGCATATTTCTGTTGAGCATCGAGTACATAAGCTAATCCCATCCACCAACGACTCTGTGTCGCTTCAGCTTGTAAAAGTTTGCGGTAACTACCTTCAGCCAAGGTATAGTTTTTTACCTTTTGTCCAATACTGCTCTCTTGTATCCATTTCTGTTGACTCAAGGAACTACCATCAGGGATACGATTCAGACTATCTAGAGCATCTTCGTATTTACCCGCCGCCTGCTGGACACGAGCCAATAACATCAAGTAATCAAACTTCTGTGGGAATAGCGCAGTACCTTGCTTTAATGTATTGCTGGCTTGATTTAAATTTCCTTGGCCATAATAAAGTGCGGCGAGACGCTCTCTTGCTTTATGTAACTGTGGGCTGAATGACAAAGCTTCTTGATAATATTCAATGGCATCTCTTTGATCTCCTTGATCCTCAGCTTGAGTGCCCAATTGAAACCTTTTCTTTGCCAGTTCCGAGTTAGACAATCTCACCTCGGTGATAGCCATAAAGCTATCATCTACCTTAGGCGTACTCACTGGCTTTAAAGCGCTCACGACTGCAGTGTCTTCGAGTGTCGTAACTGTTTTATTATTTACCTGCTTAGAAGTTTCGGTTTCTATTGGCTCTTTTACGGTCACTGGCGGAGCACTTACCCCTAGAACCGGTTTAACAACTTGAGCCTTAGACTCATGGTCAACATCGACCCTCTCCACTAACAGAGCATTAAGTTGAACACTCTGTTTGAGAGTCTCTTGCTCCACCCCACTCTCATTAGCATTCACAACGTTGAGACTCTGCACTGCAATAGGCTTCGGGAGAAGCGAAATCCTGCTCTCTATCAACTCCGTTTGTTGACTCGAGCTACTTTGAGTCAGGGTTTCCCACTTATATGCCACTGCACAGATAAACACCAAACAAACCAAAGCTAGCAGAATCCAAGGTAATCTGGGTGAAGGCCTAGAGCGATATTGCACTGATACAGTATTCATATTTTCAAGTGAATGTGCCTGTTGCCGTTTATCTAAATCTTTAAGCATGGTGTTTATTACACTCATGAGGCTGCTCCATAAAAAAGGTGCACACCTAGGCCAGCCAATGCCGACATAACCCCGAATCCCATACACCATAGCCATCTTGTGTGGAACGATAAATGGGCATCTTGAGTATCAGATATTGCGGCTTTTATATGTTGATTTTTAACTCGTTTAGCGCCTTCACCAAAACTAAGTAATAATGATTTATGAGCTAATATATTGATCAATCTAGGGATCCCTCTAGCTGCCTGCGTTAAGACGCGTATATCTTTATCGATAAACAAAGGGTCACCCACCCGGCCTGCTACCGACAAGCGGTGCTGCACATAGGCACATCCTTCATCCACAGATAACGCTCTCAAACAATAACTAAAAGTAATTCTTTGTCTTAACTGTCTAAAATTATGCATACTTAAACGCTGATCGAGCTCTGGTTGGGCAAACAATACCACTTGTAACAGTTTACGACTCTCGGTTTCTAAATTGGTAAAGAGCCGTAATGCTTCCAAGCTTTCATCGGGTAAAGCCTGAGCCTCATCAAGCACCAGCACAATTGAGTGTCCATGGGCTGAGAGTGCTAGCAACTGTTGTTGGATAAGTCCAGTAAGCTGCATCTGATCGATATTGGCCGAATATTTAAGACCAAGCTCCAAAGCGACAGCCCATCTTAGTTCCGCAGGCGAAAGATAAGGATTAGGCAGATATGCACAATGAAATCGCTTAGGTAATTCATTAATCAATTTCCGACAAATAAGCGTCTTACCCGTGCCTACTTCGCCAGTGACTTTAATAAACCCTTCGCCGGTTTGAAGGGCCATCTGCAATACATCTAACGCCTCAACATGAGGTGCTAAACCAAAAAAGAACTCAGTGTTTGGCGTTAAAGAGAAAGGCATCTCCGCCAATTCAAAATGATGCAGATACAAAGTTTACTGTCCTGACTCATTTTCTTCTTCCGGATACCAACGATCAAGCAGGTCTTTAGAACGTTCTAGCTCTTTTTTCCAAGTATTGGCTTCCACCACTGTAGGCTTAAGTAAAATCACTAACTCAGTTTTCTGTAATGACTTAGCTCGGTTAGTGAACAACTCGCCCAAAAGTGGAATATCACCTAAAAAGGGAACTTTAGAAACTTGATCTAAGTTCTCACTCTTCATTAGACCGCCGATCACCACGACTTCGCCTGTTCTAGCCCTAATTACAGTATCTGATTCGCGAATGTCACTCTGAGCCAGTGGCAACACTAAATCGGAACCCGCGATAGTAATGGTTTTACTCTGTTCTTTAATATTAATAACTGAAGGATGAATGTGTAGCAAGATATTGCCTTCCCCATCTATTTGCGGTGTAACATCCAAAGCGATACCAGAGAAGAATGGGGTAAGATCAACCTGAGGTGTCGTCACTGGGTTTGTACCTCCAACTGTCGTTGATGATACATTGGTCACAAAATATTCATCCTTACCCACTTTAATCACTGCTTTTTGGTTATTTGTTGCTGTAACTCTCGGACTCGAAAGCACATCTACGTCGCCTTGAGTATCAAGTAAACTGATCATAGTGGTAAAATCTGCACCTGAAATAGATAAAGATGTCACACCTCCTATCGCACTGGTGATTTGATTACTTACCCCTGCAGAAGGAGATGTACCAAACGTAACATCAGTATCTCCCACATGACCAAGCACTTGCTGCCATTCAATCCCTTGCTGATAGCCATCTGATAGAGTAACTTCTAGTATTTTCGCCTCTAATATCACTTGACGTTGCAGATGAGATTCTGCTGTTTTCAAGAAAGATTTTGCTTGGCGTAATTCATTAGGATAGGCTCTAATCGTAACCAAACTGGCTTGAGGTGTGAGCACGACTTGACGACCATCAGCTGTTCCTCCAATAATGGAAACTAATGTCTCTTTCAATTCCCCCCAAAAATCAGTGTTTGTGGCTGAGCGAATAAAAGTCCCGCTGGTTGTCTCGCTATTACTGTTTGAATTAGAACCATTATTACTTGATGAATCACTGTTGTTATTGTTGCTGTTGTTACTATTACCTGAGTTCGAGTTATTATCCTGATCAGTGATACTTCCTGAAGTCACTGTCGTGAGTGATAGGCCTTGTCGCTTCATTTGTAAATAGTTCAACGCAAACGTTTCAGTACGCATTCCAGCAGGGAATATACGCAAAATACGATTTTCTTGGCTCACTTCATAGCCATAAATATCTTCTATCACTTGAAGCACCTCACTTAGAGTAACCTCTTTAAGCGAGAGGGAAATTGTACCAGTCACATTCGGGTGCACTACGACACTTAAAGGTGTGCCTTGAACTAAACTGGGAAAGAATACACTGGCTTCGACATTATTAGCTGAAACATCAAAGCGACGCTCAGCCCTTATAGTCGTTGAAAATTCGCTCTGTAAACTCTGTAATGCTAATTCATTTTGAACTGATTCAGGCATCATTGCAGGCGGTGGTGGAGTGATATTCTTATCGTTCTGTATTGACTCATTCAACACAGACATAGATTCAACTGGCGCTTGCCTATCTGTTGATTGACAGGCCATCAATAAAAACGCTAACAGAGGCGTAATGATTCTAATCGCTGTCATGTTAATGGCTTCCCTTTGTCTCTGTTATTATTTGATACATGTTCAATTTTCGTCCATCGGCCAATGATACTGAATTGATGCCAATCTGGGTTATTTTTACCCCTTGCACCCTATCACCAACCACATAAATTTGGTTATTGATCACTACATGAGAATTAGTCCCTGCACTGATAATGCTATTGAGCTGCAAAGCATGCCCTTTCTCTGGTGTCGCAGTAGATGCGCTCCCGACTTCTTTTCCTGGACGGGTAGGATCTCTTAACGTCTCAGCTTGCACGCTGGCCATTAGTACTAATACCAACATAGCTAAGATCCAATTAACCTTGACTTGAAACACTGATAAAATCCTTATTGATGCTTAAGGTGTAGAGCTCTAATATAATGTTTGCCACCGGATATTCCTCAACCTGATATTCCATCCGCTTCCAATAAAGCTTGTTTGGCATTGCTTCAATGGCTTGAATGAACTTCAGTACAGCAAAGTAATCTCCTTGGAATGTCAAACGAATACCGTGGCTATACAGGTTCATCTTCTTCTCTTCGCCAATAGCTAACAGTGGTATCGGTGCGATGGATTGAAAATCCTGCAACTCTATCCCTTTCACTGTTTCAAGCAGTTGACTCAATAACGTCGCCATATGATCAGCAGGCACCATATCTACCATCTGAAAGGATAGTTGTTTATCTAACTCTTTACTTTGCTGTTCTAGCACCGTAAAGCGAGCATGATATTCATCATTAGGATCTTGCTCTAATCTTTGTTTATAAAGCTCAATCTGTTGCAGTGATACCTTATTTTCAGCAACAAGGGCTAAGTTGTTGCGGGATAATTTGTTATGCTTTAACAGCAAAGACTCAACGGGTAAATAACATAGCATCCCAATGACTACAAATGCCGCGACAGCTACCATAACTCGCTCGCGCTGACTTAGCAGATCAAAGTGAGCACCCAACTCTTGTAACTTTTGCTTCACTGGCTCACCTCCACTTGTGCTTTACTCGTAAGAGTAAAAGAGAGTGGTTGATTTTCACCTCGATTCATCGTCATAGACGCGAACGCTTGTTCCTTTAATGTGTCAGTTGTTTTAAGTCGAACCACCCAAAGAGGAACACTATGTGCGCTGGCAGTAAAACCTTCGAATATGTAATTATCTTTCTCTACTTGAAATCGATTTAACCAGATACTGGAATTTGCAACTTTAGCAAGATCTATCATCAAAGGAGAATAGCCGTGACTTGTCAAAGCTTCTCTTTGACCCAACTCTCCCAATAACATGCGCTTAAGGTCAACCTGCTGCGAAAACAAGTCAACTTTGGCAATCAAATTTGCATCGGGTGAACGCTGCGCCATTGCCGCTTCTAACTTCACTTTTTCCCGCTCTAAGCTATTTTCTTTACTCGTTAACTCTAGGTTATCTGACTCCAAACCTAAAACCAGAACATAACTAATTGTGGATCCAACAACACTGAGAGCGAGTAATACAATTAATCCAATGGCGATTCTATTAAAGGACAATCTCAACTCTGCAGGTAAAAGTGACTCAGAATAGAGATTAATTCGAGTCTTAATCGTCATACCTGTACTCCTGCCACATCTAACTCATTCCGCCTCATCTCAATCAAGGCTAAATAGGCCATTTTGCTCTCAACACTTTCAACCGCAATAACATTCACTTCTTGATTGAAGTTAACACCAATTAATTCTGCTAATTTTTCAGTATGACCATTAATTAATAACTCGATAGAGGAGACAGGAGCCTGACGTTGCTGGCTTTCAAAGAAATCCATAGATCTTTGCAATTCCAGACTTAAGTTATCAGCCATACCAAAACTAAGCTCTTCGGCACTCACTGTATCAATCTGATTAAAACCTCGAACTCTTCGTTGCATATATAACTCACCTTGCTTGACAACCGTCAGTAAGATCTCTTGCCCAGAAAGGTGACTGATAATTAATTTTGCCAATGGATCTTCCAAAAACAAATTAGTCACAGCCATCTCTTCGATATTAATGCCGACAACTTGCATCTCGTGATCTTTTGCTGCTAACACCATCGCAGCCGTCTTCTTCTTATCGACGATAACCACACTTAACTTGGCACTATTGAGTTGAGGAGGCTCAAAATAATCAATATGTACATCAGTCACAGCTTGACTGATCATATCTTTTACCGACCATAATAAGGCCTGATTCATCTCATCTGATTCAACATTAGGTCTATCGACTAACAAAAGTTGATAATAAGGTGAACTTAACGTGATCTGTAATTTAGATGAACCAAACTCTTTAGCTAAGTTGCTAAATAAGCTAGACCAATTAACACCATCAAAAGCGAATTCCTTTGTGTCATACCGAAAAATATTTTCGTCTTTATTTTCAAAAACTTGATGGCAAGCGACGACTTTATCTGGGCACACATAGATACCGACATTGAGTTTAATATTTGATTTCTGCCAGAAGGCTAACCGACTAAAAATACCTTTTCCCATCATAAGGTGCCCATTATAATTTTAAATTGCAGTATACGCATATAATGCTATAACTTCGCCCCTAAACAATACAAAGAGTTACAATTGTGAATAAACACCAACATAATTAATAACTCTAAACTAAAGTATACAAGCTCATTGTCAAATTTGTTATGCTTATTCTAACGACTAATCTTATAATTTTGTAGAGAAAACAAAGAATGTTATAAGCTATTATGATTAAGATAGGCTGGTTACTGACATCACACAAGTTACTTACACACCCCGCCATAAACAGTAACGAATAATTAACGAATATTAATTTATAATCGATGAGACGTACTTATTGCTTAAGAGCCCAAGATTAAACCTCCTCAATAGGATCGCTAAAGAAGCTTCCCTGTCCAGCACTTACCCCTAATATTTTTAATGTCTGCCACTCCTCAAAAGATTCAACTCCTTCAGCAAAGACCTGTACACCAGTACGATATAACCCACCAATCAAACTGCGGACAAACAATTGATTTTCTTGCCTAAGGTGGATCTGACGAACAATGGATCTATGCAATTTAATGAAATCAAAATGATACTCTTTTATATATTGTGTGCTTACGACTTGTTGACCGACACGATCTACGCATAGGCTTGCGCCCATCTTTCTGATCATATCGAGCCTTGATGCTAATTGTTCTGTGTGATGAATCACGATGTCTTCATTTATCTCAAAAATAAATCGAGGCGTCAGATGACGGTATTCGAGTAATGTGGTTTTTAGCCAGCGAATGAAAGCCCGACTCATCAAGGTGTCTAAGCTTAAATTAACGCTATACTTAGTCGTGGTATCATTGGAATTACCTAAGAGATCAAATAATACAGCCTCTATCACTTGCCGCTCGAACTGAGGCGTTAGACCGCACTTAATCGCCATAGGGATATATAGTGTCGCTCGAATTAAGTTGTTCTGATTGTCCCTGATTCTACTCGATATCTCCAGATGATGAGTCTCCATATCGCTATCAACAACAGGCTGAGAGAAAATCACTAGACGCCTATTCACAAGTGCATATTCAAGGAAGCTTCGCCAACGAACAGAGCCTTTGGCAAACTCTTCATCCACAGCTCCTTTATCATACATAAACCAGCCACTATTACCTTGGAATTGCGCAGCTCTGAGTGCACGCTCTGCCTCATCTATTAGCTGCTCCTTGGTCTCACCAACTTTAAAATATGCTGCGCCTATATGATAAAAATCATCACTACTAACTCCATCGGGGAGTTGATGGTTTAAACACACTTTTAATAGTTTAGCCGCGAGTTTCTCTACATCTTTAAGAGAAATTTGGGGGACTACAATCGCAAACTGATTGTAAGAACGACGTGAAAAGATGCTATTAGCTTGACTATCTAATATGTGATTAATATCGTGAATCGTCTGCAGTAATATCTCATCGATAAGCTCATCACCTACCTCCTGTAACAAGAGGTCGAGATCCTCCATCTCCAGCAGAAAAAGCACTCCCGGCGCCATCATACCGCTATCATTACTTAATGCATCTAAGCGGTTTTTCAAAAATAGTCTATTACCAATGCCAGTTTCCGGATCGAGAAAAGTATTTGAACGGATAAATTGATCAAATCTAGCTCTCTGTTTTTGTGCATCATCTAACTCCAACAGCATATGTGTCAGTGCCCTATTAATCATTCTAGGCTTACCCTGACCTTTCTCCGCTAATGCTCGTTCATATTCATTATTGAGAATTAATTTACTGCGAACGGCAAGATCTTCGATCCCTTCAAGCTGTGTAGAGAGCCAAAGGTAACCGGAGCGAACGAACAGGATAATAACCACAGTTCCGGTTAAAAAAACAATCAGAGCATACCAACTAAAACGATACATTTTAAAAGGCTGAGGCAGTTTCATCGACAGGTTTAGACCCTTATGGGGGCTGAGCAACTTTTCATAATAAACGAAGCCAGAGCTTGCCTTACCTGAGCTATATTCATAAAGCGTCTTGTTGCCATCTTTTAATACTAAATGAGTCACGTTATAGGCAGAGAGTATGGGGGGAAGCCAAGAATCCAGAACGACTGAAGTGCCATCATGATCAAAATGATGAACTAGCATCGCCTCAAGTTCAGTCACCTTTTGCTGTTGAAATGTAGAGGTTAACTGCGCAAAACTGATCAATGCTGTCAGTAAAAAAATAAAAGCTACAGCTGCTAATGAGAAGAGCCAGAAGCTAGTCAGTTTATTTGTTAAGAGTCGAGTTAGTTTCATTATCCGCTTCCTGCAGGATTTTATTATTAATAAGATAGGTAACCCTGAAAAGCAGAGTCTATACGAATAGAACCCAAATTATACCAATCGGTATTAGGCCAAACTTTAAAATTAAACCATACAAACAAATAACGGCATCTACAATAATAATTTAGTACTAAACCGAAAGTAATAAGCTTACAAAGTGTTCAAAACTAAAAAGGGCCTCAAGGCCCTTTTAAAAAATCTTCACTCTCATTTCTAAATCAGTCTAACTCAAATAATTTTCAGGTAAAGACTGGATAGAGGCAACTCCAGAATCAATTGCAGCTTGCGCAACAGCTCTAGCGACATTCGATAATAGACGTGGATCCATAGGCTTAGGGATCACATATTCAGGGCCAAACTTTAATTCAGTAATACCAGGATAAGCAGCAAGTACTGAGGCTGGTACCTCCTCTCGAGCGAGTTCAGCAATGGCATATACTGCAGCAACCTTCATCTCATCATTGATTTGCGAAGCTCGAACATCGAGAGCACCACGGAAAATAAACGGGAAACAAAGTACGTTGTTAACTTGGTTTGGGTAATCACTGCGACCCGTTCCCATGATCAAATCTTTGCGAACCTCATGAGCAATTTCTGGCTTAATCTCGGGATCTGGATTTGAGCAAGCAAAAACCACCGGATTATCCGCCATCAAAGCAATATCTTCAGCACTCAACACATCAGGCCCCGATAGACCTAAGAATGCATCAGCCCCTTTAATCACATCTTGCAGCGTACGTTTATCGGTATTATTCGCAAATAATGCCTTGTACTCATTAATGTCATCACGTCGAGTGTGGATCACTCCTTTTCGATCTAACATGTAAACGTTTTCACGCTGCACCCCACACTTAACCAGCATGGTCATACAAGCGATAGCGGCTGCACCAGCTCCCATACAGACGAAGATAGCCTCTTCAATCTTCTTACCTTGAATCTCAAGCGCATTGATCATGCCCGCTGTTGTCACAATCGCGGTACCATGTTGATCATCATGAAAAACGGGAACGTTACAACGCTCAATAAGCGCTTTTTCGATCTCAAAACATTCAGGCGCTTTGATATCTTCCAAGTTAATACCACCAAAGGTATCGGCAATCGCCTCTACAGTATTGATAAACTCTTCAGAAGTACGATGTTTCACTTCAATATCTGTCGCATCTATGTTAGCAAAATGCTTAAACAGCAGTGCCTTACCTTCCATTACAGGCTTGGATGCCAATGGCCCTAAATTTCCTAACCCTAAAATAGCAGTACCATTAGAGATAACAGCAACCGTGTTCCCTTTAGCCGTATAACGATATGCATTATCAGGGTTTGCAGCGATTTCACGCACAGGCTCGGCAACTCCAGGGCTATAGGCTAATGCTAAATCCATACTCGTTTCAGCAGGTTTTGTCAGGCAAACGGCTGTTTTTCCTGGCACTGGAAACTCATGGTAATCGAGGGCTTGTTGGCGAAAATCTGACATCTTTTATAATCCTGAAAATGCGGCAAATAAACTGTTATGAAGGTCTATGGTTCTACACTCTTTTAATTGTTAATAACTTAAAAGTAGGGATGACCAATTGTGGCTACGATACTCGAAATATCACACTTTTCAAACAAGATATTAGGTAAATTCAACTAAACTCAGGGATTTATTGGCAAAGGGGTATTTTACAAACTTATCTCCAGCTTTAAGAAGTAAATCTGAGCAATTTTTTGTAGGAATAATACGACAAACAGAAGGTTATCTGTGGATATAAGAGAGTTAATTGTAAAAATATTGCTAAACTTACTAAAAGCCTCTTTAAAAGCTATTTTAATAAATCTTTTCAATCTAATTTAGATTAATTCCTCTCAATCTGCTTCATTTGAGCAGATAACACATTTCGACGACTGAAATATAATTAGATAGAGTAAAAATGAACAACAAAAAGACGCCATATAGGCGCCTTTTAAAATTCAATTTAGAAGAATTATTTAAGTAATAATTACTTCTTACCAAGTGCACCAAAGCGCTTGTTGAACTTGTCGATACGTCCACCAGTGTCAACAATTTTCTGTGTACCAGTGTAGAATGGGTGACATGCACCACATACGTCCAAGTGCAGAGACTTACCTGCAGTTGAATTTACTTTGATAATGTTACCACAAGTACATGTTGCAGTGATTTCTGCGTATTCAGGATGAATGCCTGTTTTCATTGGGATTACCTCTAGTTGAAGGCCATGTCGCTCTTCCAACCCGAAGTCGGACACCACATGAAGTTAATAAATTATTTAGGCGCAGAATAGTATAGTAACTAAGCAAGGGTTACAAGAAAAATATACACTCAGAAATTAGCGATAGCATTTACTACAACTTCACGCTTTACACACCCGCCGAATTGTCAGATTAATCTAATAGTGCTTGATACTTACGTTGTGCAACTTGACTGTCTCTGTATTTGTCTTTAACCAGCTTAGATGGGCACAACAGCTGAGCTCCCTCTTTTAAACTACTTATATTCTTGCTATTAAATGCCTTTGGGTTTGCCTCGTATATCGCTACGACACTGCCTTGAGTCGTCATCTCCCACTCTTTGCTATATTGAAGTGCAATTCGCCAGAGAGTTTGCCCAGGGAGTGAATCCAATAAGCAATTATGATCAGCCAAAATCTCGTCAGGTGTAGACGTTTGTCGCAGTACAAGACCCTTCTCCACCATTTTTACCTCGCTTTTTAATACCACAGGTTTAGCTTTAGCAATGACAGATGATACGTCACCACTAAATAGGGAAAAACGCTTTACCTCGCGCCATTTATTCACTCTATACTCTTGAATAACTAAAATAGCTGATGGATCATTTACATCCTCAACGCCACTCAAGAGTAATAAAAATTTATTAATCGGCTTGACCATCAACTTCTCTTCATTATCACCTTGGCGAACAATAAACTGCGTCTTATTATAGTTATCACTATCGGCAACTATATTCATTCTAAACTTAGGATATTCGCCTAATGTGAATAACTGCTGATTAATACTGACATGGGTAATTTGCGCGTAAGCATCACGGCTAACCAGTGTGTAACTACCTAATACGAGCATAAACATCACCGCTATCTTCACTGTTATTGCCATAACAAGCCTCTTATGAAATTAGTATTGTTCTTGGTATCGAACCGGTTTAACCCCGATTTATCGATGAACATAGATTGAATGTTACTCTTAGGATCTAACGAGATTTCCACCAAAACTCAGTATACGTAAACCTCTTAATATAAATACTATTAAAGAGTAGCCCTTAACCTATAGGCTGAGTACACTAGCAACTATATTTTTATAGAGTTTACCGCCAATATGTCCCTGTTTGTCGAGGTTGCCCTGCCAGTACCTATGCGGCAAACCTTCAGCTATAAAGTACCCGAAACGCTCACTGTAATGCCTAAAAAAGGGATGCGAGTCAAAGTCCCTTTCGGTCGACAACAATTAATAGGTCTTATTACTGACACATCTGATACCTGCAATTTAGCACCAAATCAGATTAAGCCTCTTATAGAGATACTCGATAACGAGCCACTTCTGCCCGACTCACTCTATAAACTAACAGCTTGGGCTGCAAGGTACTACTTCTGTAGTCTAGGACAAATGATGTCTCAAGCCTTGCCTGTTGCATTACGTAAAGGGGCTGAGGTATTGGCAGACACCAGTACATTTTGGCAAGTGACCCCTACGGGGCGAGAAGCCTCTCTCGACAGCGTTAAGCGTGCTCCAGCACAGAGAAAAGTACTGGAATTGTTACAGAAATCAGAGCTGTCTCAAGAAGAAGTTATTAACCTCAACTTAAGTAAGTCCGCCCTCAAAGCACTTCAGGACAGAGAATGGATTACCAAAGATGAGCGCGTCAATAAGATTGACCTGTCATGGCGTGAGCATCTTGAATTAGGTGAAGAGCCGTTAACCTTAAATCCAGAACAAGCTATTGCCGTCGCAATGCTCAACCAACAAACAGGTTACCACTGCACTCTCCTCGAAGGCATAACCGGTTCAGGCAAAACTGAAGTCTATTTGGCGCTGTTAGAAACAGTACTGAAACAGGGAAAACAGGCATTAGTCTTAGTCCCTGAGATTGGATTAACCCCGCAAACTATTAGTCGATTCAAAAGCCGATTTAAAGTGACGGTAGCTGTGATCCACTCAGGACTGACGGATAACCAGCGACTTGTCGCCTGGCGCCAAGCCCGTACTGGCGAAGCCGCTATCATCATTGGAACACGTTCAGCGTTATTTACCCCAATGGCATTTCCCGGCACGATCATTCTCGATGAAGAACATGATTCAAGCTTCAAACAACAAGAGGGCGTGGGCTATCACGCCCGTGATCTTGCCGTAATGCGCGGCCACTTAGAGAATATTCCAGTCCTACTTGGCACCGCGACCCCTTCATTAGAAAGCTTACAAAATGCCCTTAGTGGTCGCTATAAACATCTTGAACTGGGTCAGCGGGCTGGTAATGCAGAGAAGGTACGCCAAGGGATCATAGATATTAGCAATCAGCCCTTAAAGACTGGATTATCTCATGCTCTTCTCAATGAGATGCGTATTCACCTCGATGCAGGCAATCAGGTTTTACTGTTTCTCAACCGCAGAGGATTTGCCCCCGCCCTTCTATGCCATGAATGTGGACATCTGCACGAGTGCGATCGCTGTGATGCCTTCTTTACAGTACATCAATCACTAGGCGAAATCCGCTGCCACCACTGTGGTAACCACTACGCAATCCCGAAACAGTGTCATAGCTGTGGTAGCACCATGTTAATGGGGCAAGGCGTAGGCACTGAGCAACTAGCGGCAGTATTGGAAAAAGAATTCCCAAAATATCCTGTGGTGCGTATCGATCGTGACACGACCAGTCGCAAAGGCGCACTCGAAAGTCATCTCAATGCGATTCATAAGGGGGAATATAAGATATTAGTTGGCACACAAATGCTGGCTAAAGGACACCACTTCCCTGATGTCACTTTAGTGGGCTTGTTAGATGTAGATGGCGCCCTGTTTAGTGCTGACTTCAGAGCGCCCGAACGTTTCGGACAGCTCTATACTCAAGTATCTGGCCGTGCAGGCCGAGCCAGAAAGCCCGGCACTGTATTGATGCAAACCCACCAAGCCGATAATGCCATCCTACGTGAGCTAATGCATAAGGGCTATGGCGAATTTGCCCGAGGTCAGCTCAACGAGCGCAAGCAAGCTCTACTTCCACCCGCTTGGAATATGCTATTACTGCGCGCTGAGGCAAATCAAGCCATAGATGCCGATAACTTCCTCTCCAGCGTAGCCGCACTATTGCCGCAAAATGAAGAGTGTGAAGTCATAGGGCCAATGCCAGCACCAATGGACAAAAAAGCAGGCAAGTATCGGCGTCATCTGATATTTCAGACTAAATCGCGTCAACAATTGCAGCAAGCATTCGAGATTGCCTTGCCACAGATAGAAGCCCTACCATTGGCTAAACGCTGTCGCTGGAGTATTGATAGAGACCCACAAGACCTGCTCTAATGATGCAATCATACTTCAACGTTTTTGATGCCTGCTGAGTACTCAACAGGCATCGAAACAGTCAATAGTTTTCAGTTATTATTAAATTTTCGCTAAAAATCGAATAAATATGGTTTTGATGATAGCAATTAGCTACGACAAGCGGCTAAAATATGCGGTTATCCCTAATTCTTTTCATCATTAGTAAGTGTCAATAAACGCCAATGAAATCACATATTCAATCTTTGCTCGTCCAAGCCCTAGATGTCCTTAAACAACAACAGGTTATTCCAACTGATTTTGAGGCTCGTATTCAGGTCGACCGAACAAAAGATAAAACTCACGGTGATTTTGCAACAAATCTGGCTATGATGCTGACTAAAGTTGCGCGGAAAAACCCGAGAGAAATCGCTCAACTCATCATAGATAGCTTACCTGAAGATAGCCAAGTATCGAAAGTTGAGATCGCAGGCCCTGGTTTTATCAACTTTTTCATCGATGATAACGCCTTAGCAAATCAGCTTATGGCCGCGCTTAATGACGACCGCCTCGGTATTGCTTTACCTGAAGCCCAAACCATTGTCGTCGATTACTCTTCGCCAAACCTAGCTAAAGAGATGCACGTAGGACACCTGCGCTCAACCGTCATTGGTGACAGTGTGGTTCGCGCTCTTGAATTCCAAGGTCACAAAGTGGTCCGTCAAAACCACGTAGGCGATTGGGGTACCCAATTTGGTATGCTACTGGCTTATATGGAGGAACTACGAGCTCAGAATGGTGAGCAGACTCAGATGGAACTGTCTGATCTTGAAACCTTCTACCGCGCCGCTAAAGTTCGCTTCGATGAGTCGGAAGAGTTCGCTATTCGAGCCCGTAAACTCGTAGTAAAACTTCAGTCAGGTGACGAATACTGCAACACACTATGGCGTGAGTTTAACGACATATCACTGAGCCATTGCCACGACGTATATGAGCGTTTAGGTGTAAGCCTAACTCGCGCCGATGTTCGTGGTGAAAGTACTTATAACGACGATTTAGCCCAAGTAGTTATCGATCTGGATACCCAAGGGTTATTGTCTGAAAGCAATGGCGCTAAAGTAGTATTCCAAGACGAATTTAAAAATAAAGAAGGTGATCCTCTTCCTGTCATCATTCAAAAAGCAGACGGTGGCTACTTATACGCAACCAGCGATCTAGCCGCCATGCGTTACCGTGCCAATGTGTTGAAAGCCGATCGTGTGCTTTACTTTGTCGACCTACGTCAGGCTCTGCACTTCCAGCAAGTATTTAACCTTGCCCATAAAGCGCACTTTATTGATGACAGCATAAGCCTTGAACATATGGGCTTCGGCACCATGAATGGGGCTGATGGCCGTCCATTTAAGACGCGTTCAGGTGGTGTGGTTAAGTTAGTCGATCTACTTTCTGAAGCCGACACCCGTGCACTCGAACTTGTGCGCAGTAAGAACCCAGATATGGATGAAGCCGAACTGGTTAAGATAGCCAAAGTCGTCGGCATCAGTTCAGTAAAATATGCTGATCTATCTAAAAACCGTGCCAGTGACTACATCTTTAGTTTTGAGCAGATGTTGAGCTTTGAAGGTAACACGGCCCCTTACCTACTTTATGCATACACACGCGTTGCAGGTATTTTTAAACGTGCAGCAGATGTTGACCTAACTGGTGCCACTATTAAGTTAGATCATGATAAAGAGAAAGAGCTAGGCACTAAGCTTGCTCAATTTGGTGAAGTCATTTCACGCATGGTTTCTAAAGGTCAGCCTCATGCTTTATGTGGCTATCTCTTCGAGCTTGCTGGCGCATTCTCAAGCTTCTATGAGGCCTGTCCTGTACTGGCTGCCGATAACGAAGAGCAGAAGAAGAGCCGTTTGTTACTGGCTAAGCTCACTGCTAAGACACTAAAGCAGGGCTTGAACCTACTCGGTATTGAAACTCTAGAACGCATGTAACCTAATATAAACGGCTAATACCGAGGCCTAGTCTCGGTATTTTAGTTTATCGGGAAAGAAACACACGTACGGACTTTAAAAACGGTATATTAATTCAATGAGCAATCGCGACTACGCCAATAGAAAACCAACTAAAGGCAAGGCAAAATCGACACGTAGAAAGAGCCAAGCGCCCGCTCCAAGACGCTTTCCCTTGCTCTTATTATTTGTCACTATCAGCCTTGTTGGTGGATTTAGCTACTTCTTATGGAATATCAACAACAGTAGTGCGGGCAATACAGAGCTGGTCGTTGTAGATAAACCTAACAAGGCTGTAGTAAAAAAGGATCCAAACGCACTTCCTCCTATGCCTAAGGAAGAATGGACCTACCAACAAGAGTTAGAAAACAAAAAAGTTGAAGTCGATATTCCTGATCCTGAAAATGCAAAACCATCACGTCCTTATCAGATGCAATGTGGCTCTTTTAGAACCCTCTCTCAAGCCGAAGAGATGAAAGCCGTTATCGCTTTCCAAGGTCTATCCGCCAATATCAGAAAAGTGAAAGGCACGACAGGCGATTGGCATAAGGTAAGCCTTGGTCCGTACGATAACAAACGCCAGGTTGAAAGAGAACGACACGTGTTGCAAAAAGCAGGCATTAATGGCTGCATCATCCTATTTTGGCAAGGGCTTTAGCGCTGAACTGAGCGCTCAAAATCAACCTAAAGATGCCCTAGATAACGCGATTTAATCACTTCGAGGGCCTTCTTTTCATTACTTATCCTTGATATTTTACTCCTCCCCCCCCATATCTCTGGTATCACCCACTGACGAGCTTTATTCGTCAGTTTGAGAAGAGGATTCATTCGTGACCACAATAGTATCAGTTCGCCGTAACAACCAGGTCGTTATCGCTGGTGATGGCCAAGTATCCCTTGGTAATACAGTGATGAAAGGTAATGCAAAGAAAGTCCGTCGCCTTTACCATAATAAGGTATTGGCAGGTTTTGCAGGCAGCACCGCCGATGCTTTCACACTCTTCGAACGTTTCGAAGCAAAGCTAGAGATGCATCAAGGTCACCTGATGAGAGCAGCCGTCGAATTGGCAAAGGATTGGCGCAGCGATAAAATGCTGCGAAAATTAGAAGCCTTACTCGCCGTAGCTGATGATACCTGTTCATTGATCATTACTGGTAACGGCGATGTCGTTCAACCAGAAAACGATCTCATTGCTATCGGTTCTGGTGGCAACTATGCCCAGTCTGCCGCAACAGCTCTGCTTGAAAATACTGAATTGAGTGCTTTAGAGATAGCGGAAAAATCGCTAACCATTGCTGGTGATATCTGCGTGTTCACCAACCAGTTCAAAACCATCGAAGAATTAAATTATTAAGTTTAAGCCTAGATTAAGCTTAAGCTCAAACTGATGCTAATGCATGAGGAAAGAATATGTCTGAAATGACTCCCCGTGAGATTGTCCATGAGTTAGACACTCACATCATAGGCCAGCATAATGCGAAACGTTCAGTGGCAATTGCCCTGCGAAATAGATGGCGTCGTATGCAACTTGATGCAGATTTTCGTCAAGAAGTGACGCCAAAAAATATCTTAATGATCGGTCCAACTGGTGTAGGTAAAACTGAGATAGCTCGACGTCTAGCTAAGTTAGCAAAAGCACCGTTTATTAAAGTCGAAGCGACTAAGTTCACCGAAGTCGGTTACGTAGGTAAAGAAGTTGAGCAGATCATTCGCGACCTAACCGATTCAGCAGTCAAAATGACTCGTGAAGAGCAGATGAAGAAATGTAAATTCAGAGCTGAAGAAGCTGCTGAAGAACGTATTCTTGATGCTCTTTTGCCTAAACCAAAAGAGGACTGGGATAACGAAACCAAAGATAACTCAGCGACTCGCCAAGTATTTCGTAAGAAACTACGCGAAGGCCAGTTAGACGATAAAGAGATCGAAATAGATATCTCTGCTCCTCAAGTCGGCATAGAGATAATGTCACCTCCAGGCATGGAAGAGATGACTAATCAGCTTCAAAGCATGTTCCAAAATATGGGGCCAGGTGCAAGTAAACGCCGTAAAATGCCAATCAAAGAAGCTTACAAGCTGATGATTGAAGAAGAAGCCGCAAAGCTAGTTAACCAAGATGATCTTAAAGAGCAGGCTATCGAGTTGGTTGAACAGCACGGTATCGTCTTCTTAGATGAGATCGATAAAATTTGTAAGCGTGGTGAATCTTCAGGCCCTGATGTCTCTCGTGAAGGCGTACAGCGCGATCTGCTTCCTCTTGTCGAAGGCTGCACGGTCAATACCAAACACGGCATGGTCAAAACTGATCATATTCTATTTATCGCTTCTGGTGCATTTCAGATGTCTAAGCCATCTGATCTGATCCCAGAGCTTCAGGGACGACTTCCTATCCGCGTGGAGCTCGATGCCTTAACTGCTAATGACTTCAAACGCATCTTAACTGAACCACATGCTTCGCTGACTGAGCAACACATCGCATTAATGGGTACTGAAGGCGTTACAATTGAGTTCACCGAAGATGGTATCGAGAGCATAGCTCAAGCAGCATGGCAGGTGAATGAGCGTACCGAAAATATCGGCGCACGTCGTCTACATACTGTAATGGAAAAGTTGATCGAGGAGCTCTCTTATGAGGCGTCAGATAAATCTGGAAACAGTTACGTTATCGATGCTAAATACGTTAGCAATCATTTAGATAACTTAGTTCAAGATGAAGATCTAAGTCGCTTTATTCTTTAAAGCTGTGGCGATAGCTAAACTAAAACAATGCCGAGTTAAGGAGTGTAAACTGCTAACTCGGCATATATACCCAAGCTACTTGCAACTGCAAGATTCAGTGGGAATTTAATACACTTTAGGCAAGGCATTACTTGTAGCTAATAGTTGTTTTCCTTAGCAAAATTAATAACGCAGAATAAAGTGTATTAAACCCCCTTAGAGAAGGTTTTGCGTAAGCCCACTTCGTTGTTGCATTAGTTTAAAAGGAAACCACCATTCCTACGCTAATGCATCTAGAATTGAACTCGTGCAAAGCCTATGAAACGAGCATTCACAGGTATTTTGGGAATCATTATAGCAATTACGGGTAACCAATATGAGCACCTTTTCTGCTTCACCTATGGTGACAAACCTTAAACTCAAACAAAAATCACGTCTACTCGAGATCAGCTTCGATACCGGAGAAACCCATCAGCTTAGTTGTGAAATGCTGCGCGTTTACTCCCCTTCCGCTGAAGTTCATGGCCACGGCAATCCCGTTTTAGTCACTCATAAAAAAAATGTCAACATTAAAGCATTAGACGCTGTAGGTAACTATGCGGTGAAAATCACCTTCGATGATGGTCATAATACCGGTCTGTTTTCGTGGAAAGTGCTGCATGATCTCGCAACCAACCAAATCGAATTATGGGAAAACTACCTCGCTCGATTGCGTGCAGCTAAAGCCAGTCGCGAGCCTCTCATCGAGATGACGGTTAAATACCATAAATAGTATATAAACGGCGGGTGCAGTCAGGTGTTAATCCTTCTTCTCTAAGGTCAGTTCTAACACCTTGCTATCACCAACAAACCATTTTTGAACATAAATAGTTCCCATAATAGGCGCTTGCCCAGACTCAGGGATCTCTTGATAACGCACGCTATTTTTCGTCTCTTTCTCATACTCAAACTTTACAATCTTAGTTAACATGTTAGCTCTCTTCTTCAAAACATAAGCGATACTGATCAGCATGACAGTGTCAATAATACCAATCGGTATAATAAAACCCCTAATGTAAAAAATCCACTGTATCCAATCACACTAAAAATGCGATTTAATAAACCCCACAAATAAGTATTTACTATCATACGCTTAAGCTTGACCACAACAATAATACACGATTTAAAATTCACTGTATTGTTGCCGAGCTATTCTCTGAAGGACAATCACGTACCAAGATTGCTACAACACTCCAAGTACATCATAAGGCTTCCTCCTTACTCTCCTGAGTTGAATCCCATAGAACAAGTTTGGCAATGGCTTCGGCAACACACGCTAGTAAATTGCTGCTTTAATGGATATGAAGACATCGTCAAACAATGCACGAGAGCTTAGAATGACTTCATCATGGAACCTAAACGTGTTATGAAACTCTGCTCAAGAGAGTGGATAGAATTGGGTACCTTCTAGCAAACTTTTACTATCTCATACCAATCGGTATAATCATCTGGTCAGATTTATCCATGAACGATTGCATAGATTCTTTACAGTATCAATGTCACTAATAAAGCTATTCCAAGCTTGCGTGCATTGCTCGACAATGTCCTCATAATTGGCAAAACACCTATTGGCTAAATGGCGCTGTCTTATCCATCCCCAAACTTGTTCGATAGGATTAAGCTCTGGTGAATAGGGAGGTAGTTTAATCATGGTTAGATTATCGAATTCATCATCTAGATCTTTTGTATGCCAACCGGCACCATCCATGATCACGACAGCGTGGCGATCTGGAAGAGTTGCTTCAGAAATTAACTTTAGGTGTTGCCGCATGAACCTTTTATCTACCCATGGAGTGATCAACGCTTCGGTATTTCCATTCGACGGACATACCGCCCCAAAAACATAAGCGTACTCAAACTGTTGTTGTCGAACGACTCTTGGACGACTTCCTTTTTTTTGCCCATAAGCGTGTCGTCGTGTTTTGTTGCCCTATACGAGCTTCATCTTGAAACCAAACATCAACTTGAGCCAGGGCAATATGACCGGGGATGTTAAGGATCGTTTCCAAGCGGAAGTTTTTTTAAAAGCTTCTTGTGCTTTTTGGGATTGTTTAGGATGTTTTGACCTACTCGTTATCCAAGAAAAACCTAGCCGCTTTAATATTCTATAGACACTTGATGGTTCATAATTGATACCAAAGTGCTGAGAAATATATTCATTAATATCAGCACCCGATAGTCTGCCGCCTTCTTCAGATAAACTTTGCTGCTCAATGAATGTTGCGAGTTGTTTAGATTGAGTCTTGTTTAAAGATGGAGGTCGGCCAGGTGATGTTTTGTGCTCAAGGCCCGCTAAACCGTCGGTTAAGAAATCACTTACCCATTTGTTTACACTGGTACGACTCACCTTAAGAATACTCGTGATCTCAATGCGGTTATGCCCTTCACTGAAATGTGCTAATGCCAAAAGACGGATCCGCTTTTGTGCATTTTTCTCTCGTCGTGCCAGAGAGCGAAAGTCAATGGTATTAAGCATTTCCATATGTAACCTAATCATTAAAATTAACTGTTCAGATTAGATCACATCTTTATACCGATTGGTATCATATCAGCAAGGAGACCCTGACCACCATGGATGGCGGAAATGCAGTAACGGCCACACTGTGCGTTAGCAGCTTCGGACTGTATGTGAAGCAGACATTGCATGCACGTGCTTAAGTAGATAAGCCAACTGACTTCAATCACATTCGACATGGGAAATGAGAATTCAGACTTTTAAAGTCCAAACGCAAAAAAGCCACCTTAATAAGGTGGCTTCTCTACTTAAATAGGCGTCTGGAAATGACCTACTCTCACATGGGGAGACCCCACACTACCATCGGCGCGATTGCGTTTCACTTCTGAGTTCGGGATGGGATCAGGTGGGGCCACAATGCTATGGTTTCCAGACAAATTCTTTATATAAAAAATGGTGCTGATACCCAGAATCGAACTGGGGACCTCATCCTTACCAAGGATGCGCTCTACCGACTGAGCCATATCAGCATCTTTGTTTATATCTATAACCTAGACTTAGGTGATACATTAATATGTAAATCACAGCTAAATTACTTTTAACAAGTGAAAACTACTCTTTACGAGTAAAATAGGCGCCTGGAAATGACCTACTCTCACATGGGGAGACCCCACACTACCATCGGCGCGATTGCGTTTCACTTCTGAGTTCGGGATGGGATCAGGTGGGGCCACAATGCTATGGTTTCCAGACAAATTTGCTATTACTTTCAGCTTTTAAAAAGCTAAAGGTAAATAATTTCGAAAGCTGTTATCTCACATTCGCAAGATAATTAAATAATTGGTTCGACTTAAATCAAGTTCGTATTCTTTTGAAGTAACACCTTAGTGCACTCACTCTCTTAACAAGAGTTAAAACCCATCTGGGTTGTATGGTTAAGCCTCACGAGTCATTAGTACAAGTTAGCTCAACGCCTCACAACGCTTACACACCTTGCCTATCAACGTCCTAGTCTCGAACGGCTCTTTAAAGAGATTTAATCTCTAGGGATGACTCATCTTAGGACTCGCTTCCCGCTTAGATGCTTTCAGCGGTTATCGATTCCGAACGTAGCTACCGGGCAATGCTATTGGCATAACAACCCGAACACCAGCGGTTCGTCCACTCCGGTCCTCTCGTACTAGGAGCAGCTTCCTTCAAT